>JANMHX010000351.1:0-23308 GCA_031375485.1 Gemmatimonadota bacterium
GCCCGGGGCTAGCCCCGGGCCTTCCACTCCGTCAGAAGCTCGAGTTCCCGGGCCGCGGTCAGGCCCGGGCGGGGCACCGCATCCCACGCCGTTCCGAGTGACTTGAACCACGTGAGGGTGTCCGCGGCGGTGTCGGCCAAGGGACGGTAGGTCAGGCCGGCCGCCACCGCGCGCCGGGGACTGATCAGCCCGTTGCCTTTGTGATCGCCGATCGGCGGATACCAGATCGGAATGTCCCGCCACGGCCGGATCTTCCGGTCGAGGAGAAACTGGGTCTCGACCCAGGTAAACCGGACGTCGGCGCTGGTGATGGCCCGGATCCCGTAGAGAAACTCAGCCATCGAGAGCGGGGTGCCCGGCCCCATCGCATTGAACGCCCCGGTGGTCTTCTGCTCGAGCAGCCTAACGATCCACTCGGCCATGTCCCGGGCGTCGATGATTTGCACCGGGTCGGTGGGAGCGCCGGCGGCCAACACTTCCCCGCCCCGGTCGATCCGGACCGGCCAGTAGGTGAAGAGGTTGGCGTTGTCGCCCGGGCCGACGATCCAGCCCGGCCGGATGATGGTATTGCGCTCCGGAAATGCCTCGCGGACTTCCTGCTCGCAAATCACCTTGAGCGGCCCGTAGTACTTCCGGGTGTCCTCCGAGTTCGGCTCGGGAAGGACCGCCTTGGGGGCGTCCTCGTCCATATGATCGACGGTGAAATCTTTATAGACGTCGCCGGTCGAGATGAAGAGGTAGTGGTCGGCCTGGGCTTTGAGCATCTGCGCCGATGCCCGAACGATCCGCGGCACGTAGCCCGACGTGTCGATGACCGCATCCCACTTCCGGCCCTTCAAGACGCCGAGGCCGCCGTCCCGGTCGCCAACCAGCTTCTCGACGCCCGGAAAGAGCCCCGGATTGGTCTTGCCTCGGTTGAACAACGTCGGCACGTGGCCTCGGGCCTGAGCCGCCCGGACCATGTGGGGACCGATGAATCCGGTTCCGCCGATGAACAAGATCCGAAGCGGAGCCTTCCGACGAAGCGTGAAGGCCGAGGGTCCGATCGAGAGGGCGGCGCCGGTGACGGCGGTGGTCTTGATGAAATCGCGTCGAGTGGTCATTGGGGTAATGTAGCGGAGGTGGATTCCCGGCGGCCAAGAGCGGCCTGGATGTCGGCCAGGGACACGCCCAGGGCCCTGACGGCCACCAGCGTGTGGTAGAGAAGGTCGGCGGCCTCTTCGGCGGCTCGGACCGGATCGCCGTCGACGCAGGCCACCGCTAATTCGGTCGCTTCCTCACCCAGCTTCTTCAGGCGGAGGTTTCGGTCGGCGAGGAGCTTGGCGGTGTAGCTGGCTCCCGCGTCAGGCGCGGCCGCCCGGGCAGCGATGGTCCGGTCGACGCGGCCGAGGACCCCGGCGCCCATGTCCCCGAAACAGGTCGGGGCACCGGTGTGACACGCCGGTCCCGCCGGCATCACCTGAGCCAACAGGGTGTCACCGTCGCAATCGGGCACCAGCCGGACCACCCGCTGGACGTTGCCGCTGGTGGCGCCCTTATGCCAGAGACCCCGGCTCCGGGAGCGATAGTGCATCTCGCCGGTCTCGAGCGTCTTGGCCACCGCTTCGCGGTCGGCTTCAGCCACCATGAGCACCGCCCCGGTCGTGGCGTCTTGGGCCACCACGGCCACGACGCCGCCCCGCTTCTCGAAATTCAGTCCGTCGATCATGGCGCCACCAACAGCGACCGAACCGGCACGGCCAGTTCCCGGTTGGTCGCGATCGTATCGCCGCCGAAGGCGGTTCGCCGCCCCTGCCAATCCGTCAACACGCCGCCAGCTTCCTCGATGATGGGCATCAGACAGGCCGAGTCCCAGGGGTTCATTCGGTCGTCGACCATGACATCGGCCCGGCCGGTGGCGACCAGGAGATAGCCGAAGCAATCGCCCCAGGTTCGAACCACCCGGGCCTCTGCCGCCAGGGTTTGCCACGATTGCCGCCGCACCGGACGATCGGGAAATCGCTCGTCGGTGGTGAGAACCACAGCATCGGCCAACACCGACTGCGTCGACACCCGGCACCGGACCCCGTTGCACCAGGCCCCTTCGCCCCGGGCGGCCGCCACTAACTCACCGGCCGCGGCGCAGTTGATCGCGCCGGCCAGGACCTCGTCGCCCTCGACCACGGCAATCAGGGTGCCCCAGAGCGGGGTGCCGGCCACGAAACTCTTGGTCCCGTCGATCGGGTCGATCAGCCAGCGCCGGCCGGTGCCGGTGCCGGTCAACCCGAACTCCTCACCGAGGATCGTATCGTTGGGAAATCGAGCGGTGATCCACGCCCGGGCCGCCTGTTCAGCGGATTGGTCGGCGATGGTGACGGGACTCCCGTCACCTTTCCATTCGACCGCCACACCCGTGCCGAAATGCCGGAGGGCCACCTCGCCGGCCACACGGGATGCATCAATGACCGCCTGCAGCAGCTCGCTCGGGTTATTCACCAGGTTCTCCGGGTTGGAATGCCGGCCGCGGCCATGGCCTGCTTGAGATCGGTCACCGTCGCGAGGCCGTCATGAAGAATACCGGCCACCAACGCGGCGCTGGCCCGGCCCTTCGTAAAGGCGTCGACCACGTGGCCGGGGTTGCCGGCGCCGCCGGAGGCAATGACCGGGACCGAAACGGCCGCCGCCATGGCCTGGGTGAGATCGAGATCGTAGCCGCTCCGGACGCCATCGCGATCGATGCTGGTGACCAACAGCTCGCCCGCACCTCGTGCGACGGCCTCTTTGGCCCACGCGATCGCGTCAAGGTCCGTCGGAGTGTGGCCCCCGCGGGTGAAGACCCGCCAGCGGCCTTCCTCACGCGCCGCATCGATGCTCACGACCACGCATTGCGACCCGAACCGCTCGGCGGCGGCCGTGATCACCTCCGGCCGCTCGACCGCGGTGGTGTTGAGACTGACCTTGTCGGCGCCGGCCCGGAGCGCGGCCGCCACGTCGTCGGCCGTCCGGATCCCGCCGCCGACGGTCAACGGCACGAAGAGGTGCTCGGCCGTGGCCCGCACGGTATCGAGCAAAGTGGCGCGCTCTTCGCTCGAGGCACTGATGTCGAGGAAGACGATCTCGTCGGCGCCGTCCTGCTCGTACTGTGCCGCCATCGCCACCGGATCACCGAGATCCCGAAGGCCCTTGAAGTTGACGCCTTTGACCACCCGGCCCCCTTTGACATCGAGGCAGACGATCAGCCGGCTCGCCATCATGTGGCGAGCCGCACGTTTCCTTTGGTCGACGCGATGGCCGCGGCGGGCACGATGGCCGCCGCGAGTGCCATCCCCAAGGCCTTGAACCCGGCTTCGACGATGTGATGCCGGTCGGTACCGCGGCGTTTGATCAAGTGCAGGGTGCAGCGGGCGTGATCGGCAAACGACCGCATCCAGTGGTCGTAGAGCCCGCTCGGCAACGGACCGCGATAGTACGGCCGCCCGCCGAGATCGAAGGCACACTCGACGACGGCATCGTCCATCGGGACGACCGCGTGGCCGTATCGGCGAATCGGCGGCGCGAACTCTTCTCGAACCAAGAGGCCGACCACGATGGCGACGTCCTCGATGATGTGGTGCTGGAGATCGCCGGTGGCCTCGATCGTCAGGCCGACCCCGGCATATCGAGCCAGCACCGTCATCATGTGATCCAGGAACGGCACCGTGGTGCTGATGGCAACCGGCCCTTCGCGGGTCAGGGTGCCCCGAATCGAGGTCTCGGTCGTTTCCCGCGTCAACTCGCTCATGTCCCGAACTCCAAGGCGACGGCCTCCCGATCGAGGAGGCCGGTGTAAAATGCCATGCCCGCGACGGCTCGGGCTGCGCCCGCCGCTCGAAGGGCTTTCAGATCATCGAGGTCCCGAATCCCGCCGGAGGCCTGAACTGGGTGCCGGGTGCTCTTCACCACCCAGGCCGTCAGCGCGAGATCCGCCCCGGTTTGCGATCCCTCCACATGCACCGCGGTGACCAACACGCCGGCCAGCGGCAGCGGATCGAGGCTCGCCAGGACATCGCTGATCGACCGGCCGGTGCCGGTGGCCCACCCGCGGGTCAGGACCTCCCGGCCCCGGACGTCCGCCGCCACGACGATGCGGTCCGGGTACGTGTCCGCAATGGTCGCGAGCCAAGCCGGATCTTCGAGCGCCCGAGTCCCAACCACGACCCGATCCACCCCCGAGGCGATCAAAGCATCGACCCGCTCGGTCGACCGGACGCCCCCGCCCACCTGCACGCCGCCGCCTAACCGCGACACGATCGCGGCAATCGCCGCGGTGTTGTCGCCCTGTCCCGTCGCGGCGTCGAGATCGACCACGTGGATTTCGGCGAACCCCGCCGTTCGCCAGCCGGCGGCCACGCCCGCGGGATCGGGCAGCCGGACCCGCTCGGCATGGTAGTCCCCACCGACCAGCTGAACGCAGGCCCCGTCCCGCACGTCGACCGCCGGCATCACGATCATCGCCGGCTCGCTTCCAAGAACCCATGGATCATCGCGACACCGGGCGCCGAACTCTTTTCGGGGTGGAACTGAACCCCGACCGTGCGTCCGACCCGGATGGCCGCCGGGAATCGGTCGTGCTGGTAACGGCTCCACGCCACGGCCTGGTCCGGGCGATCCGGCCGGCCGACATAACTGTTCGCGTAGTACACGGTCCGGAGGCCGGACGCGGCCACGACCGGATCACTCACATCCTCGAGGTCGTTCCACCCGATCTGCGGCAACCGGTCGGCGGCAATCCGGGTCACCCGGCCCGCCACCACGCCGAGCCCCTGTCCGGCGCCTTCGTCGGACCCGTCGAACAATAGTTGGTGGCCCAGGCAAATCCCGAGGCACGGCAGTCCGGCCAGCAGGGCTTGGCGGATGGCGTCCCGACCCGACGCCATCCGGGCGGCGGCCGGCTCGAACGCCCCCACGCCCGGCAGGATCAGGACATCGGCGCCCGCCGCCGCCACCGGGTCGGTCTCGATGACCGGCTCCACGCCGGAGGAGGCGATGGCCTTGGCCAGGGAGTGGAGGTTGCCGGCTCCGTAGTCGAAAATCGTAACCCTCATCGAGGCAAATCGGCCATGGCGGCCACCAGCCGGTCCATCATCGGTTCGGGCCCGATGGTAATCCGGAGCACGTCGCCAACCACCAGCGCGCCCGTCATGGCCCGAACCGCAATGCCGCGGCTCGCCAGGAACGCCCCGGCCGCGGCCGCATTGGACACCGGCACCGCGATGAAGTTGGCATCGGAATCCGCCACCACCCACTCGAGGGCCCGAAGCCGCCTAACGGTCTCCCGGCGGCCGGTGCGGGTTTTCGCCACCACGTCATCGAGCCACGCCTGATCGTGCCGGACCGCGGCAGCCGCCGCTTGCTCGGCGACGGCGTTGACCTTGAACGGGCCCCGCCCCTTTTCCACTTCGCGCACCAGGGCGGCCGACCCCACGCCATACCCGATCCGGAGCCCGGCCAAGCCCCAGGCCTTCGAAAAGGTCCGGGTGACCAAGACATTGTCGCGCTTGGCGGCCTCTTCCGCCCAACTGGTGCCCAGATACTCGGTGTAGGCCTCGTCGAGAATCACGACGCCGGGGGCCCGGTCGATCAAGAGCCGGACCCGACCGATCGACGCGGCGGCGCCGCTCGGATTGTTCGGCGTCGCCACGTAGATCAACGGCGCCCCGGTGGCCAGCAACCCTTCGACGTCGGGCTGACCGTCCGGCCGGGTGGCCACGGGAACCGGTTTGAGCGAGTTGGCGGCGGCAAAGTGGGGGGTCATGACGAACGTCGGGGCCGTGTAGGCCAGGATCGATCCCGGAACCCCGAGCGCCCGCATCGCGGAGTCCAGGATGTCATTGGACCCACACCCGCCGACGATGGCGGCCGGGCTGACCCCGAGCCAAGTTCCCAGCGCGTCCCGAAGCGCTTCGTTGCCCGGCGTCGGGTAGCGGGCCGGATCGCCGCCGCTCCAGGCCGCCAATGAAGCCAACGCCGACGGCGCCGAGCCGAACAGATTGGTGTTGTCCGAAAGATCGCATTCCGCCTGGCGACCCTCGTGGCGATAAACGGTGAGGTGTTCGTAGCCGGCGCGGGTCATCGAGTCTCCCATCGTTCTGCTGCTCTGGCGTGACCCGGAAGCCCCTCGGCCTCGGCGAGCACCGCGGTATCGCCTGCCAACCGGCTCGCGGCCAACGGCGTGATCGTCTGGTACGTCGTCCACCGAAAGAAATCAGGGGCCCCGAGCCCGGAGTAGGCTCGGGCCAAGCCGCCCGTCGGGAGCACGTGGTTGGCGCCGGAAAGGTAGTCACCGAAGGCCACGGAACTGCTGGCCCCGACGAACACGGCCCCCGCCGTTCGAAACCGGTCCGCCACCGCCTCCGCCCCGTCGAACGCCAACAAGAGATGCTCCGCCCCAAACTCATTGGCAAACGCCACCGCCTCACCCAAATCCGCCACGCTCAGCAGTCCGCCCCGGGCCGCCAACGCCGCCCGAATGATCTCTTCCCGAGGCGCCCCTACAATCTGTCGCCCCAGCGCCGCCTCAATCCCGCCGAGCACCGAGTGCCGAGTGCCGAGTGCCGAGCACCGAGTGCCGAGCACCGAGCACACCGCCTCCGGATCATGCTCGGCCTGGGCAATCAACTCCGCCGCCACCACCTCGGGATCGCTGCTGTGGTCGGCGATGATCAACACTTCGCTCGGACCCGCCGGACTATCGATACCAACTCGGTCGGAGACTTGGAGCTTGGCCTCCATCACATAGGCATTGCCCGGGCCGACGATCCGGTCAACCGCCGGGACGGTCTCGGTACCGAACGCCATGGCGCCAATGGCTTGGGCGCCACCGATCGCGAACAGGCGGTCGGCGCCCGCCAACGCCGCGGCCGCCAGAATCGTCGGCGCCGGGAACCCGTTGGGCCCCGGCGGGGAACAGACGATGACCTCGCCCACGCCCGCCGCCTTGGCCGGCACCACCCCCATCAGCACGGAAGACGGGTAGGCGGCCCGACCGCCCGGCACGTAGACCCCCACGCGGTCGAGGGGATAGGGCCGCCGCTCGATCCGGACGCCCGGTTCGGTTTCCACGATTGACGGGGCCGGCCGGCCCGATCGGTGAACGAGGTCGATATTCCGGGCGGCCCGCTCGAGCGCCTGGCGAACCCGCGGGTCAAGTCGCGCCAATGCCTCGGCCCATGCCGCCTTGGGAACCTCCAACGCGCCCCCCTCCACCCGATCGAACCGCGCGGTGAACTCGCGGACCGCGATGTCGCCCTCCCGGCGAACCCGGTCGAGCACCGCCGCCACCGGGGCCCGAACGTCCCGCGGTTCCGAGCCGCGCCGGTCGAGCAGCGCCCGCCGGTCCGCGCCCGAAAGCTCCGCCAGGGGCCCCCGGAACCGAAACGAAACCCCGCTCACGGCACCAGCCGTTCGATCCGGGTCACCAGAATCCCGGTCGCACCTAACGTTCTTAGATCGGCAATCGTTCGGTCGACACTCGCGGCTCCCACCACCGCGTGAACCGCCACGTGACTCCCGTCGTTCAGGATGTCGACCACCGTCGGCCCGTTGATCCCGGGCACCACCGAGCGAATCCGGTCGAGCGCCACCCGTGGCACGTTGGCCATCACGTACCGCTGGCCCCGGGCCCGGATGACCGATTCGAGCCGGACCACGAGGCCCTCCACAGCGGCTTGGACATCCGGCGGCAACCCGGCCGCCGTTACCAGCCGAGCGCTGCTGTCCAGGATCGTGGCGATCTCCATCAAGCCGTTCACTTTGAGGGTCGAGCCGGTGGACACGATATCGACGATCAGGTCGGCAATCCCCAAGTGCGGCGCGATCTCGGTGGCGCCCGACACCGGCACGATCGTGACCGGGGTCCCGATCCGGCCGAAGAAGGCCGTCGCGATCCGGGGAAAGACCGTGGCGACGCGGGCCCCGGCGGGGATCCGATCGAGCGACTCGATCCCCCGGTCGTCGCGGGCCGCGACCACGATCCGGCACCGGCCGAAGTTGAGATCGAGCCGGTCGACCAGCGCCCGCTCCGATTCGGTGACCAGATCCCATCCCGTGATCCCGACCGCGGCGGCGCCATCCGCCACGAACTCCGGAATGTCCTGCGACCGGACGAAGATCGCTTCGTACTCGCCGCCGAGCTTGGCGATCAGGGCCCGGTCGCTCTGGACCCGGACGGAGAGCCCGGCATCGTCGAGCAGGGCCCGAACATCATCGGCCAACCGGCCCTTGTTTGGCAACGCGATTTTGAGCATACCACCTCGAAAAAGAAAGCGGCCCGTCTGGTGACGGGCCGCGGAGTCATGTCGTTACGCCTGAAGGGTTCGAACTAGCACCCCCGCGCAGCCAACCAGACCCCGGCCCGAGGACCGTGGTGATGGTGATGCGCGTGGCGAATCGAGGCGGAGTGCATGGCCCGAAGGTATCCCAATCCGGCCGGGGCTGTCAAGCCGGTGGTGCCTGGGTCAAGCGGCCGAGTTGCCGGAGCACCCGGCGCTGCCCCGGATTGTCCCGGGTGGCCAGAAAGATCGTGTCGTCGCCGGAGATGTTGCCTAACACCTCGGGCCAGGCCAGCCGGTCGAGCGCCGCCCCGACCCGATTGGCCTCGCCGGGGGGCGTGTGGAGCACAATGAGGATGTCGCCCGCCGCGGTGTATGCCAGCACGCCTTCGACGATCCGCTGCTCGTCCGAATCGCGCCGGGGCGGGTTGGTCACCACTTGGCGGTGATAGGCCCCTTCCACTTTGACCAACTTGAGCGCGGCAATGTCCCGGCTCACCGAGGACTGGGTCACCTCCCAGCCCTCGCGGGCTAGCGCCGCCGCCAGGTCCTCCTGAGTGCCGATCGAATGGGTCTCGATCAACTCGAGGATCTTGAGATGGCGCTGCCGCCGGTCGGCGCGAATCACGAGGCCCGTCCGGCCAGTCTCGTGATGGCCGCTTCGAACTTCCGGGCCGCTTGGTCGTTGACGCGGGCCAAGGCCACGAATCGCCGCCACGCCACGCCGAGCCCGAGCCGGCCGAGGCCGCCGGTCGACCGGCGCCGGCTGATGATCCGGGCCGCCGAAATGCCGGGCATCCGGTCGCCCCGTTTGAGCGCGGCCGCCACGTCACGATAGGCCCGCCGGAACGGAACTCCGGTCTCGACCCGCCGCATCACTTCGTCGGTGGCCAGCACGCCGCCTTGCAGCATCTCGAGACCCCGGCTGCCCCGGACGCCGAGGGCCGGGACGACCAACGTCATCATCGTCACCATGTCTTCGGTCCGGCCGAGCCCCCGGATCAACGGCTCCTTGAGGAGTTGGAAGTCGCGGTGATACCCGCTGGTGAGCTTGGACCGTAATGCCAGCACCGCGCCCAAGTCACCCTCCAGCACCGCGGCCCGGGCCCGGGTCAGTTCGAAGACGTCGGGGTTCCGCTTCTGGGGCATGATGCTCGAACCGGTGGCGAACCGGGCGGGGAGTTCGAGCAAGCCGAACTCCTCACCCGAGAGCAGCACGACGTCGCTGGCCAGTTTGGACAGGTCGTGGCCGAGCTGCACGCACCAGAACAGCACCGCGGCCTCGAGCTTGCCCCGGCCATTCTGGACCTGCGCCACGTTAGGCTCAAGCCCCGCGAAGCCGAGCGCCTTGGCCGCGGCCTCGCGCTTGAGCGGCAAGGGCACCCCGTAGCCGGCCCCGCTCCCGAGCGGCGACCGATCGACCAACCGCCAGACCCCGTCGAGCGTCCCGATGGTATCGAGCAAGCCCTCCGCGAGCGCCCCCGCCCACATCCCCACGCTCGACGGCATGGCCGGCCGGAGGTGGGTGTAGCCGGGCCACAGGGTGTCCCGGTGCTGGTCGGCGAAGAACAGCAACTCGCTCACCAACCCGAGCGCCTGCATCTCGATCCGAAGGAGCGAATCCTTGAGGAAGAGCCGGATGTCGCAGGCAATCTGATCATTCCGCGAGCGGCCGGTATGGAGCCGCTCCCCGGTGGCCCCGAGCCGGCGGGTCAGCCAGGTTTCCACGGCGGAATGGGCGTCTTCATGCTCGGCGCCGATCCCTAACGTGCCGCGCCGGACCGCCCGGAGCGCCGAGCGGAGTCCGGTCCGGAGCCGGGCCCGTTCCCGGCCGGTCAGCAGCTTCGACGCATACAGCCCCTCGACGTGACCCAAGCTCCCGATCACATCCCACTCGAGCAGATAGCCGTCCCAGTGGCGGTCCTCGCCGACGGTGTAGGCCATCATCGCCTCATCGGGCGCCGCGTGCTGCGACCAAAGCGTCTTCATCGGAGATACTCCTCGGCCAGCGCCCGGTAGAACCGGCGGGCAGCCGTCACTTCGGGAAGGTCGACGCACTCGTCCGCGGTATGGGAGCGCCGGCTGGTCCCCGGCCCGCATTTGATCGTATCGATGGTTCGGACGAAGACCCAGTCCGAACAGGTGGGGCTGCCGAACGTGGTGACCGACGGCTCGACCCGGCGGGCCGCGGCCAGGAGTTTGGAATCGGGCGGCGTTTCGCACGGAACCAACCGCTCGGATGTGACCACGACATCGCAATCCAACCCGGCGCGGAGCAGCGTGCCGATCTCGGCATGCTCGAAAGACGGGGTGCTCCGGATATCGAGGACGGCCTTGGCGGTCGGTGGCGTCACATTCCGGCTCACGCCGGCCTCGATCATGGTAGCCGTGACGGTGGTTTTGCCTAACACCGGGTGGCTCCGGTCCTGCAACAGCGACGGGAGCCTGACGAGATCGACGGCGAGCCGGGTGATCGCATTGGTGAAGTTGCCGTCGGCGGCGTAACCGGCGTGGCGTTGATCCCCGCGAGCCACCAGGTCCACCATCATCAAGCCCCGTTGCGCGATAGCGATGGCGAGATTGGTCGGTTCGCCGACCACGGCCGCGGTCAGCGGCGGCAACGTCGCCACCGCCCGGCCCATGGTGGTGTGCTTGGTTTCTTCGCCAAGGCCGAACACCACCACCAACGATCCGCCGACGGAACCGGCCCGGTGCTCGGCGAAGTCGAGTGCGGCCAACAGCATGGACGCCACCGAGGCTTTGGCGTCGCCGGAGCCCCGCCCATAGAGGCGGTCGCCCTCGATCACCGGGGTGAAGGGATCCCGGGTCCATCCTTCGCCCGGCGGAACGACATCGAGGTGGGAAATGAACGCCAAGGTCCGGCCCGGCCGCCCGGTGTCGACCACGACTTTGACCCCGGTCTCATCCCGCACCACGTCGAGCCCGAAGCCGGCCGCGATCCGCTCGACCAACCGGGCCACTGCGTCCTCGTCACCACTGACCGAGGGGCAGGCCACCAACGCCTTCAGGAGCTCGACTTCATTCCGCAAGTTCGGCCCCCACATAGGTCGCCTTTTCCTTCTTTCCGACGATCATCGTGCCGGCCCCCGACCCCGTGAACACTTCCTGCAGCAATGAATCGGTGGCCCGCCCGTCGATGATGTGGGTGCGCTCGACCCCGCCCGTCGCGGCCCGAATGCAGGCCTCGACCTTGGGCCGCATTCCGCCGGCCAAGGCGCCGGCTTCCATCAACTGGGTCAGATCGTCTGGATCGGCGAACGTGACCAACGACGAGGGGTCGTTCCGGTCACGGAGAACCCCGGCGACGCCGGTCAAGAAGATCAGCTTCTGCGCTTTCAAATCGACCGCGATCCGCTCAGCAACAGTGTCGGCATTGACGTTGAAGACATGGCCATCGCGGTCGCCGGCCAGCGAGCAGATCACCGGCACGAACCGTTGATCGAGCAGGGTGGTCAGCACCCGGCCGTCCACCTGTTCGATTTGGCCGACGTGCCCGTAGTCGACGATCCGGCTGACTCCGGCGTCGTCCTTGACCGCCATCGGCGGCCGCCGGGTGGCCGAAAGCAAGTCGGCATCGACCCCACTCAGGCCGACGGCCTGAACCCCATGACGGCGAAGGGCACAGAGCAAATCGAGATTGACCGTGCCGGCAAAGACCATCTTGGCCACTTCGAGGGCCGCGTCATCCGTGACCCGCCGTCCCGCCACGATCTCGGGCTCCTGCCCGAGCCGCCGGGAGAGCGCCGTGGCCTGCGGACCGCCGCCGTGGACAATGACGATCCGGATCCCGAGACTGTGCAGCAGCCCCAACTGGGCCGAGACTTGGTCGAGACTGTGGGCATCGGCTACGACATCGCCTCCGACTTTGACCACGAAGACATGGTCGCGATAGGCGCGGACATACCGAAGGGCACCCTTCAAGCTCGCCAATGGACGGGCGACATCATGGGGCGACATCTATTTCCTCCCGATCAGGTCAAGCAGCAACGCCCGCTGGACGTGGAGCCGGTTTTCGGCTTGGTCGATGACGACGGAACAATGACCATCGAGAACCGCGTCATCGATCTCGACGTTCCGCCGGACCGGCAGGCAGTGCATCACGATCCCCTTGCCCGCCTTGGTGGCTTTGAGGAGGTCGGTGGTCATCTTCCACCCGCGCAAACCCGCCCGGAACGCTTTCTCGTCCTCCGGTTTGCCGAAGTGCTGCAACGACCCCCACGACTTCACATAGACCGCATCGGCCCCGACCATGGCGTCGGTCTGGGAGTTCGCCAACGTGACCCGGCCCCCGGCCGCGGCGGCCTGCTGATAGATCGTCGCCATGTCCTCGGCGTCGAGGTCGAATCCCGGCGGCCGGGCGATGACCACGTCCATGCCTAACTGCGCCGCCGCGATGGCCGCACTGGCCGGCACCGCGGTGGGCAACGCCTTGGGATGCCAGGCCCAGCTCAGCACGAATTTCTTCCCCTTCGGCTCGCCCAGCTTCTCCTTGAGGGTCAGCGCGTCGGCCAGCCCCTGGCAGGGATGCCGCCGGGCCGACTCGAGGTTGATCACCGACTTTTCGCTGTACGCCGCGAAGTCCTTGATGACCCGGTCTTGGCGCTCCCGGACCCACTCGGTGCCCTTGGGAAACACCCGGACCCCGATCACATCGGCGTAGCGGCCCAGCACCCGCGAGGTCTCGATCAAGTGCTCGACCGCGGTGCCTTCCATGACGGCACCCAGTTCGGTTTCCAGGCTCCAACTGCCCCGACCCGGCTCCAGCACGATCATGTGCCCGCCGTGCATGAACATCGCCGACTCGAAGCTGGCCCGGGTCCGAAGACTCGGGTCCATGAACGCCGCTGCCATGATCTTCCCCTCGAGGCCGCCTTTGACCTCGCCCCGTTTGACCCGGGAGGCGAGGTCGAGCATCGAGTGGAAGCCGTCGGCGCCGAGATCTTCGGTGGCCAGGAAATCGCGTTTTCTCATGAGAGGGCCCGACGCAAGGCGTCGACGACAAGGTTCGCTTCGGTACGGGAAAAGGACAGGGGCGGCATCAGCCGGAGCACATTCGGATCACTGGACGTGCCGGTCAGGACCCGGGACTCGAACAGCTTCCGTTGGACGTCGGCGGCCGGCCGGTCGAGCCGGAGGCCGAGGAGGAGACCCCGGCCGCTGATATCGGTCACACCGGCGATCCGGCTCACCGCCCGGCGGATATGGTCGCCGACCAAGACGGCGTTGTCCACCAACCGGTCCCGCCGGATTACTTCGAGATTCGCCAGGGCGGCGGCGCAGGGCACCGGGCCCCCGCCGAAGGTGCTGCCGAGATCCCCGATCTTGAGGCCCGAGGCCATCGCCGAGGTGGCCACCATCGCCCCGATCGGCAGACCGGCCGCGAGTCCCTTGGCAAAGGTCAGAATGTCGGGAATCACTTCGTACGCTTCGGCCGCGCTGAACGCCCCGCACCGGCCCACTCCGCATTGGATCTCGTCGAAGATCAGCACGGCGCCTTCCCGGTCGCAGGCAATCCGCGCCGCGCGCAGAAAATCCGGGGCGCAGTCGCGGGCGCCGGCCATTCCCTGCACCGGCTCGACGATGACGGCGGCCACGGTATCGTCAACCGCCGCGCTCATCGCGGTGACGTCGTTGAACGGCACTTTGAGGGAGAGCGGAATCCCGGCCCGGCGGGCGCCCTCTTCGTACTTGGCGCCGTCGGTCACGGCGAGCGTCGCCACGGTCCGGCCGTGCCACCCGCCGGACACCGAGACGATCCGCTGCCGGCCGGTGACCTTCCGGGCCAGCACCAAGGCGTTCTCGTTGGCCTCGGCGCCGCTGTTGCAGAAGAACACCTTGGCCAACGGATCGGGACAGAGCGACGCGATCACCTCGGCGAGCGTTTCCCGGCCGGCATGAGGAATCACGGTCGAGTAGAAGATCAGCTTAGCCGCCTGTTCCGCGATGGCGCGGACCACCTCCGGGTGGGAGTGCCCGGTGGCGGCCACGGCATGGCCGCCATAGGCGTCGAGCCACTTCTCGCCTTGGTCGTCAACGATCCATGACCCGTGGCCCGACACGGCCCGGAGTGGGAACTGCGCATAGACGGGAAGCAGAGCCCCCGTGGTTACTGCCGTCATCGAGCACCCCTCGGGATGGGCATCAGATCGGAAACGGGGAAGCCACCCGGAGTCCGGACACTTCCGGGAGGCCCAGCGCCAAGTTCATGGCCTGCACGGCCTGGCCACCGGCGCCCTTCACCAAGTTGTCGATGGCCACCGCGACGGCCACTTCGCGGCCATCGGCGGTGGCGGTTATGTGAATCAGCGCATCGTTGGTGCCCACCACGTGCGTGAGTTCCGGCGGCCGGTCGAGCATCCGCACGAACGGCCGGCCCTGGAAGGCGGTCTTCGCACTCGCGAGCACCGCCGCGCCGACCGGTTCCCGGAGGTGCGCGTGGACCGTGGCGTAGATGCCTCGGACAAACGGCCCCGAGTGCGACATCAGCCGGGGCGTGGCCTCGCCTCGACCGGTCCAGGCGCGCCACTGCTCGGCCATTTCCGCCTCATGCCGGTGACCAAGCATCGAATAGGCGAACACATTGTGGGCGCGGGCCGGATGATGGGTCGTTGGCTTCGGCTGGACGCCTGCGCCGCTCGAGCCGGTGATCGCATAGATCGCCGGCTCGCCGGCCAGCGGCGCCGCGCGAAGCAGGTAGAGCGCCAGTTGGGAGGCGGTGGCAAAGCACCCCGGCGCGGCAATCGCGGTGGCTCCCTTGAGCTCGGGGCCGCGGACATCCGCCAGTCCGTATTGGAACCGGGGGACCAGCCCGGGGGCCGGATGGGCGCCGTAGTACGCCTGGTAGAGCCGCCCGTCCTGAATCCGGAAATCGGCGGCCAAATCGACGATCAGGCCGGCGCCCTGCTCCACGATCTCGGCCATCAGCTTCGAGGACTCGCCGTGTTCGAGGGCCAGGAACACCACGTCCCGGCCGCGAGCGGCCTCCCTCGGCGCCGCGCCCGAAAACCGGGCCTCGGCCAGATGGGCTAGCCCCGGATGGGTATCGCCTAACGGCCGGCCGGCCTGGCTCCGGCTGGTGGCCAGCACCTCCGTCACGTCCGGGTGCTGGAACAGGAGCCGGAGGAGCTCGCCGCCCGCGTAGCCGGCCGCTCCGATGACCGCGACCCGCATCAGCCCGCCGCCACCGGAAGCGCCGCCATGGCCGCACGAACCAGCGGTTCGATCCGGTCAACCAACCCGCCGGCATCCCGAAGGGCATTGTGGGAGGGCAATCCGAGCGTCCCCTCGATGAAGTCGCGACCCACCTGGTTATCGGTGGCGGGGCCGGTAAACGCGGCAATCGGGAGCTTGAAGCGGTCGCGGAACAGTTCCACCGCACCCCAGCACGCCACCGGGTCCGGGGCCGCCATCACGTGAGCGGCCGCCACGGCCATCAACTGGGCATCGAGCAGAATGTCCTGGACCCCGTATTCGCCGAGGATGCCATCGCCCAACTCCGCCACGATCACGTCCGGCGATCCGGCCTGCCGGCTCCCGAGCCGGTTGAGGAGGCCCTTGGCCACGCCAACGGTTTGACCCGGATGGGTGCTGGCGATCCCGGCATCGTTGAACGTGAGCGCCGCGACGGCACCGGCGTCGAGCATCGACAGCGTATCCCGCATCAAGGACACTCCGGTCAGCTTGGCCGCGCCGACCTTGAGCCCGCGGCGCGACAGGCCCCGGACCAATTCGGTGGCCGCGACCGTCTTGCCGGCGTTCATGCAGGTGCCGGCCACGAACACGATGGGCGTATCGGACCGGAGCGAATCGGCGGGCGGAATGGCCCCGTCCCGGATCGTCGCGGGCCGCCCGATCCGGTCACCGAGTTCTGGAAAGGCCAGTACCGCGCCAAGCACCTCCGCCTTGAACGGCGGTCCGATGTCGGGGTTGACCGAGGTACACCGGCCGAGAATGCCGCCCAAGTTGAGCACCTCGATCGTGTCGCCAACCGCCACCGAGGCCGGCACCTCACCGGCGTAGCCCCGGAGTGCCCGCCGGGAGCCTAACGTGCCGGCCAGGACATCGCCGGCCCGAAGGGCCATCATCCGGCCGCTCGGGTCTTCGACGGTGTTATAGCTCGACTTGTCGGTCAAGATCCGAACCGCCAGGATCCGCCCTTCCTCGGCGAGGATGTCGTCGCCGAGAATCACGTCCAGGGTGAGCCGGGCGTTTTTGGTCGAGGATGCAATCCGGTCGAGCCGAACCCGCGTGGTCCGGACCACGTCAGCCGCCTTTCGCGGCAACCTTGGCCGCGAGCAATGAGGGGATGGCGCCGATCCGGGCAAAGGCCCGGGCCTCGTCGCCGGTCCAAAGCCGGTTTTCCTCGCCGTAGGTGGCGACCGAGCGGTCCATTAGGGAGAACGGGCTCCGGGTGCCGGTGACCATGAACCGGCCGGGCGCCAGCCGGACCCGGGTGTCGCCGGTGACCCGCTGCTGCGAGCTGGTGATCAGCGCCTCGATGTCTCGGAGTGCCGGATCAAAGTAGAGACCCTCGTGGAGCCGGTCGCCGTAGAACCGGGCCAGGTGGTCTTTCCAGTAGCTCTGCCACTTGGTGAGGACCAGCTTTTCCAGGTCGCGGTGGGCGGTGATCAAGATGATGGCGGCGCCGGCTTCGAAGCCGATCCGGCCCTTGATGCCGAGCGCCGTTTCGCCGACATGGATGTTGTGGCCGATCCCGAACGATTCGGCGGCCCGGCTGATCGCGGCGATCAGATCGGGCGGCGAAAGCTTGGCGCCATCGAGGCTGACCGGAATCCCGTGGTCCCAGCCGATCACGAGGTCTCGCGGGGCGGGGGCGTCGGCCGGCGGATCGAGCAACTCGGCCGGCGGGGCGGCCCAGGTATCGTGGGTCCAGCCGCCACCCCACGTGGTCCCCCACAACCCCTTGTTGATGCTGAAGGCACCGGCTTTCGGGGGCACCGGGAGCTTGCGGCCCTCGAGGTACGCGATGGCCGCATCGCGCGAGAGGCCTTCGTCGCGGATCGGCGTGACGATGCCCAGCTCGGGGGCCAGGACCCTAAGCGCGATATCGAACCGGACCTGATCGTTGCCGGCACCGGTGGAACCGTGGGCCACCGACCCCGCACCGATCCGACGGGCCACCTCGACCACCGACAGGGCCTGTTGGGTCCGCTCGGCCGCCACGCTCAAGGGGTAGACCTCGCCCCGGAGCACGTTGCCTTGGATCAAATAGCGGACAAACCGTTCGAAGACGGCCTGGCGGGCGTCGACTTCATGGTGCTCGACGGCGCCGACGGCCAGGGCCTGGCGGCGGATCTGGGCCAGTTCTTCCGGGCCGGCGCCGCCGGTATTGACGTAGACCGTGTGGACCAGGAAACCCTGCTCGGCCAGCCGGGGCACGCAGTAACTGGTGTCGAGGCCGCCGGAAAAGGCGAGCGCGAGAGTCTTGTTATGCATAATGCATAAACATGCAAGAAGGAGGCCCCGGCCGCAAGGGCGCCCGGCCGGTTGCTTGCTCCCCCGCACCGAAACGGTACATTGGAGCCGGACGCTACGATCTGACCCGGTTCGGACTCCTCACGCACCCGGAGGGAGTATGAAACACGCGGCATGGCTTGTTTGGTCCCTCGTCCCACTTTCCCTGGCCCCGGCTCAAACCAAGACCGCCCCTGACCTCACGGCCAAGTTCCGCCAGGTCGTCGAGGCGCTCCAGAAGCGGGACACCGCGACCCTCGGGAAGATCTACGCTCCGGGCTATACCTTCGCGATCGGCGGCGGCGACTCGGTCACCACGCTCACCCGAGCCGAGCGGCTCCAGTCCGTCGCCGCCAGCAGCGACAGCATCTCGACCTTGAACCTCGAACGGTGTGATTTCGACCGCTTCGATGCGACGGCGGTGGGGCACTGTTGGATCCGGCAACAGAACATCGCGGGCCGGCAGACCGAGTGGGTCGGGATCTATACGACCGTGATCTTCAATCGCACTCACACCGGGCGGTGGCAGCTGGTGGCCAGCCACGCCAGCGTCAATCGCCCCAAGCGGCGGACGCTCTCACCGTAGGCCGTTCAACGATGGCGTTCGACCAAGACCGCGGCGTTCCGACCCTCACGACTGACCGCCTCCGGCTCCGGCCACTGACCGAGGCCGACACCGGCGCCATCTTTGCCCTGTACTCCGATCCGCGGGTGACGCGGTACCTGAGCCGTCCCCCGATGGCCACCCCCGCCGACGCCCAGGCCGCCATCGAACGCGCCGCCGAGGAGTTCGCCGCGGGCACCGCCATCCGGGTCGGACTCGCCCGGGCCGACGATCGGGTCATCGGGACCGGAAACCTGTTGCACTTCAACTGGGGGTGTCGGCGGGCCGAGGTTGGCTACGCGCTGCTGCCCGCGTTCTGGGGACAAGGCCTGGCCTCCGAGGCAACGGCCGCCCTCGTGGCGTATGGATTCGAAACCCTCGACCTCCACCGGCTCGAGGCGGAACTCGACCCCAGGAACGAGGCCTCCGCCCGGGTCCTGGCACGCCAGGGCTTCGTCAAGGAAGGCCTGCTCCGAGAACGCTGGATCGTCGGCGACGAGATCTCGGATTCCCTGCTGATGGGACTCCTTCGAAGCGACTACCGAAACCGGGCGATCCGGTCCACCGAGTGACGATGGTGCGGAAACCCCGGCTCGTCGCCCCGGCCCATCGCCACCACCGCCGGGATGGTGATCCGGTCCGGTAGGCCCAAGATCGCCTTGACCTCTTCCGGCTTGAAGCCCAACATCGGCGAGGTCCGGTAGCCCATCGACTCCGCCGCCAGGAGCAGGTAGCCCAACGCGATGTAGGCAATCCCGTGGGCAAACCGTTGCCGCTCCTCGACCGACTGCCCGTCCCACTCCCTCGTGACACCCGCGAGCGCCTTGACCCGGGCCTCCCCGGTCATGCCCGGGTGGACGATCTCCGCGGAGGTGGCCAAGACATCCTCCATGTCCGCGTAGAGCACGATCAAGCAGTGCGTCGAAAGCACCTGGCGCTGGTTGAGCACCGCCGGCTCGAGCTGTCGTTTGAGGGCCGGATCCCGCACCACCACGAACCGCCAGGGCTGGATGTTGTTCGGCGACGGCGCCAGGCTCACCTGGCGGAGGATTTCCCGGACGTCCTCCTCGGGCACGGGTTCTTGGAGGTATTTCCTGATGGCGCGACGGGACTCGGCGGCTTCCCGAACCGTCAATGGCTGCACTGTCGACATGGTAAGGCGTCTTTCGGTGAGCTGATGAAACGATGGTGCCGTCCCGGAAGTTCCTACGGTAGAACCTCGACCTCGACGGCATCGCGAACCCGGCCCTGGACGGCTTCAATCCGGTGGCGCCCCAACACGAGCGGCCACCGCGCACTCCGCTCTGGCCGGCCGTCGATGAACCATTGGACCGGCGCCCGGCCCGCTCCGGCTACCCGGAGTCCGACCGTCGCGAAGGACGAGTCGACTCCGGGAACGAAGCGGAACCGGTCGCCGTGACGGGGCGAGGTGATTCGCAAGCCGGCCGGAGCGGGCGCCGAGCCGGACCGGAGCACGCCGGCGGCGGCCACCGGATTCCCCGCTTCGTTTCTCGAGGCCCACTCGGCCAATGCCGCCGGGAGCGTGACCCCTGCGGGCCCGTGCCAGGTGTCCGGGCCCGGCAGCGTTCCGGGCATGAACCATTCGGTCAAGGACGGACAGTACCGGTTGGCCCGCAAGCCCGACAGCCGGCAGATCGCGGCCGACTCGAGGCCGAGATCGCTCGGTACGGCGAGACGGCCCGGATCGTAGCGGGACGCGACTGCCAGCACGGTTCGCCGGAGCAGCGGCCCGGCTCCGCTGACGCCGCTCACCCCTTCCATCGGCCGGCCGCTGAAATTGCCAACCCAGACCGCCACGGTGAACCGCTCGGTCGTCGCGGCGGCCCAATTGTCGGTGAAATGCCGGCTGGTGCCGGTCTTGGCGGCGGCCCGAAACGGGAAATCGAGCGGGGTCACCGGACCGAACCCCGGGATCCGGGCCACCGGATCGGCCAGGATGTCGAGGACCAATGCGGCCGCCTCCGGCGACATGACCCGAACGCCCGCGCCCGGGTACCCGCCTTCGTCCGCCGCGGTCCACCGGGCCGGCCGCCAGAGCCCCAAGTTGGCCAGGGCCCGGTATCCGTTGGCCAACTCCAGCAACGTCACATCGCCGTTGCCCAACGCCAACCCCAAGCCGTAGTGATCGGCCCGTCGGTCGAGACTGGCGAACCCGGCGCGGTGCAAGACGCCAAGCAGACGGGCCACGCCGACCTCGGAAGCCAACTGCACGGCCGGCACGTTGAGGCTGCTGCCTAACGCATCCCGGATCCGGACCGGACCCCGGTACCGCCGGTCGTAGTTCCGCGGAGCGTAGGGGCCGGTGGCGGTCCGATAGACGGTGGCGACATCGTGGAGCATCGAGGCGGGCGTATAGCCCTGGTCGAACGCCGTCCCGTACAGGAACGGCTTCAGCGTCGACCCCGGTTGCCGGCGCGACACCACCATGTCGACTTGGCCGTTGGCCGGGGCGAAGAAATCGGGCGACCCGACCCAGGCCAGAATTTCGCCGCTCCGGTTGTCGAGTACGACCGCCGCCGCGTGCTCCGCGCCCGCCGCCCGCATCTCGGCCACCGTATGCCGCACTTCGGCTTCAACGGCCCGCTCCAAGACCTGGTCCAGCGAGGTCCGAACCACGCCGCGGGCCTCGGCGCTATCGGACCGGGCCAGGACCCAACTGGTGAAGTGCGGGGCCAGAAACCGATCCGGGGCCCCCCCGCCCCACCCCGGCTCCAACCGGGCCGCGGCGACCGCTTCGGCGGTTTCGGCACCAGCCGCCTCGAGTTGGTCGAGCACCCGGTTCCGCCGCACCGTGGCCCGGTCCACCGACACCAACGGATTGTCGCGGCTCGGAGCGTGGGCCAAGCCGGCGAGCATCGCGGCCTCGGCCAGGCTGACGCTGGCCGCCGATTTCCCGAAATAAAGCCGGGCCGCGGCTTCCACTCCTTCGGCGTTGCTGCCTAACGGAACCCGGTTCAGATACTGCTCCAGGATCGCCTGCTTCCCGAACTGCCGGTCGAGCCGAAGCGCCCATGCCGTCTGAGCCAGCTTCCCGCTCCAAGTCCGCTCGGTGCCCCGGACCAGCCGGGCCACCTGCATCGGGATCGTCGACGCGCCCGACACCACCCGGTGGGCCCGGAGGTTTTGCCGTGCCGCCCGGAACAGGGCAGCCGGGTCGACCCCCAGGTGTCCATAGAACCGACGATCCTCAGCCGCGACGAACGCCGCGAGCAGGTCGGGATCGATCTCGCCGATCGGACGCCATTGCTGGCGGCTGCCGTCGCGGCTCCTCGTCGATCGGAGCAGACCGCCGGCCCGGTCGAGCAGCACCACCCCGTGATCCGCCGGGGGCCGAAGCAGCGCGGGATCGACCGGCAGGGCGACCCAGGCGGAGAGCCCGAGGGCGGCCACCACCACGACGCGCGCCAACCGCCGCCCCCAACGCGGCCGAACCGATGTCGGGTAGCTCATCGGGCCTTCGGCCTCACTTCGAAGAATCCGCCGTCGCTCCGGCCGTACACAGCCGGGTTGTACATCTCTTCGGCGTGGGCCTGGGGTTTGACGAAGCGTCCGGGGGTCGTGGCCCGGGTCAGATAGGTGGCCGTGTAGGTCCCCTGCCAGAGGGCCCGGGCCGAATAGATGACCCGGTCGTCGCGAAGCTCCCGGTGATCGAACGGCGACCACCACCCCGAGTCCCACGACCCGAACATCCAGCGCGCTTCCCCATCGCCCTCGGCACCATCCCCCTCCGCCGGCTCGAGGCCGGGACCGCCGAGCCCGCCGGCGATCCGAAGGCTCAGGTCGATGGCCTCGAGACCGGCCGGCAATGGATCGTCGAGCACGACGAACGAGCGTTCGCTCGGGAGGGTGACTCGGAGCCGGACCCGGACCAGATCGCCCTCAGTGGCGGCGGTCGTCGGCTTGCCGGTCTGATAGTCCTCGTACCACCGCTCGACCTGAATCCCTTGGTCGGTCGGATTGACCGGTGTCGTCCGCGGCGTCTCGGACAGGGTGAGATAGAAGAACCCGGCGGCGCCCTGCCCAGCACCCCGAATATCGAGCGACAGGGGTCCGGGTGCGGCGCGGCCAAGCAGGTCGGCCAGGCTCAGCGTTGAATCGCCTAACACTTTCGTCGCGGAGGTCGCGAAAACCAGGCGGCCACCGGCCCGGACCTCGATCGACCGGCGCTCCGTTGGCGGAAAGCGCCGCTGCCAGGCATCGACTGCCCGGGCGGCCATGGCATAGTCCTGGGTATTCCACCACCAATCCAGGCCGGCTCCCCGCCCGCGCGAAACGACCGTTTCCAGGAGGGGACCCGCGAGCGGATGGGTGGCGTCGACGACCAACGTGGCCATCAAGAGGAGCGCCGGGGTCCGGTTGGCGGAAGTCCAATACGACCGGCTTCGGGCGGAATCGGGAAGCACCGCGGTCCGGCCCTCGACCTTCACCGTCGTCCAGATCGGTTCGAGGATCCGCCGAGCGGTGCGGGCATCGCCACCCCGAGACAGCGTGATCGCGAACTGGAGCCGGTCGTCGGGTGCCATCTGACCGAGTTGCCGGGTCAGATCGTTCTCGGCCGGTCGATTGCGCTTGCCGGCCCGGCTCAGGAACTCCGCCACGGCCACCCGTTCCGCGAGCCGGGTGCGGACGTCGGTGTCTCGAATCGACACCGACAGTGCCAGGTTCTCCTGCCGTTCGAGACTGGACGTGAGATATCCGGCCATCGCGGCAATCACGGTATCGCGAACCGCAAACCCGGCCGCCTTGGCCTCGATCAGGACCGCGCCGGCATGGGCCGTCAACGACGGCGACGTCCAATCTCGGGCGCCCCACAGGCCGATGCCGCCGTCCTCCCGCTGCCGGCGGACCAGCATGCCGACCGCCCGTTCGATTTCGCCTTTCAGCTTGACGGTGTCGCCGG
>JANMHX010000353.1:0-11495 GCA_031375485.1 Gemmatimonadota bacterium
GCCCGGGGCTAGCCCCGGGCCGGCGCGCCCGGCTTCGGGTCCCAGAGATGGTTGATGACCCAGAGCAGCGTGAGCCCGCTCACGGCAAACAGGGCGCCGAGCCCCAGGGCCAACTGGGTTCGGCCATAGAGGAACTGGCCGATTCCGAACAACGATGACCAGATCGTCAGGCAACCGGCAACCCACCCCAGGGTTGCCATGCCCATGTGGTCGCTATGCAAGGCGGCATCGTCGGCGCTGATCCCGGCTTCGATTCGAATCTTGGTCCAGCCTGGGCCAGCCGGGTGCACCTTCCGGAAGAAGGCCACCAGCTGGTCCCGGCTGGTCGGCGCCGCCACGTAGGCGGTCACCAGCCAGCACACCGTCGTGAACGCCACCGAAAAGAGCACCGTGGTCGCGAACGGCAGCGGATGGCCGGTCTTCTTCATCACGAAGAAGATGATCGAGATCGTGAATGAACTGACCATGGCCGCCACCTCGCACCAGGCACTGATCCGCCACCAGAACCACCGGAGCAAGTAGATCAGTCCGGTGCCGGCCCCGATCGAGATCAGGATCTCGAAGGCATCCTGTGCCGAGGTCAGGAGTTGGCTGAGTCCCGCCGCGACCACATACAATCCCACCGTGCAGAGCCGGCCGACGTTGACGTAGTGTTTCTCGGTGCCGGCGGGCCGGATGAATCGCCGGTACAGATCGTGGACCAGGTACGAGGACCCCCAGTTGAGATGGGTCAGAATCGTCGAGGAGTTGGCCGCAATCAGGCCGCCGACCATCAGACCCACGAACCCGACCGGGAGGAACTTCAGCATGGCGGGAAACGCGCTGTCATGCCCGATCAGCGCGGGATCGGCCGCGGGAAATGCCGCCTGGATGTCGGACAGCTCGGGAAAGATGATGATCGAGCACAGCGCGGTGATGATCCAGGGCCAGGGCCGGAGGACGTAGTGTGCCAGATTGAAGAACAGGGTGCCGCCCAGCGAGTCTTTTTCTGATTTGGACGCCAACATCCGCTGGGCGATGTAACTGCCGCCGCCCGGCTCGGAGCCGGGGTACCAGTTGGCCCACCAACTGACGGCAATCGGCATGATGAAGATCATCAGGGCCAATTCGCTCATCGAGAAGTTGGGGAGCATATCGAGGATCGGCTGTCCGGTGCCGTCGATGGCGGAGCGAACCGGGGTGCCGTTGACGAAGTTGACTTGCTGCCCGCCGAGGGTCGCCACCAGTTTCTGAAGCCCGTCCCAGGCGCCTTCGCCGACCCCGGTGGAGCGGGCCACTTGCTTCAGGCTGAAGTAGGCCGCGGCGATGACCGCCGTCATCTTGATGAAAAATTGAATCATGTCGATGACGAGCACGCCCCAGAGTCCGGAGTGGGCGGCAAAAGCCACGTTCAAGACGCCGCAGATGAGGATCGTTTGCCAGGGCGGCATCCCGAACAGGATGTTCGCGATCTTACAGGCCGCGAGCGTCACCGTCCCCATGATGAAGCAGTTGAAGAACAGGCCGAGATACACCGCCCGGAATCCCCGGACCACCGAGGCGGCTTGGCCCGAGTAGCGGAGCTCGTAAAACTCGAGGTCGGTCATGACGCCGGAACGCCGCCAGAGCCGGGCGTAGAAGAACACTGTCGACACCCCGGTCAGCACGAAGGCCCACCATTGCCAGTTGCCGGCCACCCCGAACTGACGGACTTGTTGCGTCACCCAATTCGGCGTGTCGCTGCTGAACGTGGTGGCCACCATCGACAATCCGGCCAGCCACCACGGCACCGATCGGCCCGAGGCGAAGAACTCCGAGGTATTCTTGCCGGCCCGTTTGCCGAAGAACAGGGCCGGCAGAAAGCAGACCAGCAGCGAGGCGAGCGCAATGATCCAATCGAGAGGTTGGAGTTGCATGCCCGGGCGCCTCTACCGAATCCGCGGCATGAAGTTGTTGCTGCTCCGGTACGTCGTGGCCCGGCCATCAGGGCCGATGTCGAACGTGATCGACTCGGCCAACTCCCCGTCCTTCCGGATCCGCTTGAAGGTGTGCTCGCCGATCTTCTTGTATTTGGTAATGGCGCGGGCGGGATTCTCCGTCGGGAGAAAGATCGAGGCGAGCCCGCCCTCCCACCGAATGATCTCCAAGTCCCCGCCGAACGACCCGGCGTAGGTGCCGAGGTACTTGTCGAGGCCGGCGTCGGCCACGGGCAGGGCACGGCTCGAGGTATCCTGGGCCGCCTTGATGGCCGGGGCCAGAAGGTTGTAGGCTTGCTGGGCCAAGCCCTCGGCGTCAGCGTCGATCGCGTTGACCATCGTGATCGTGGCGATCTTCTCCTCCGGCCGCATGGTCAACTGGGTTCGGTAACCGGGGCAACTGCCGCCGTGGCCGACGAACGTCTTGCCGTCGTTTCGCCACACTTCAAACCCGAGCCCCCAGGTGGTCTCCCAGGCCGGATCCATGAAATGGACCCGCTGCATCTCGCGGAGGGTGTTGGCTGACAGCACCTCGGCGCCACCCTTGGCCAGGAGCCGGAACTGCCATGACGCGAACTTGGCGAGGTCGAGCGCGGTCGACGCGTATCCGGCCGCCGGGGCAATGCCCCGGGCCTGAAAGAACGGAATTTCCCGGCGTCCGCCCTCCCGGGGCCAGCCGCTGTAGCCCATGGCGAGCCGTTTGCCTCGCTCCTGCTGCGGCATGTCCCAATAGGTGTCTTTGAGTCCGAGCGGATTGAGCACATTGGCTTGCACGTGATCGCCGTAGGACTTGCCCGAAGCCGCCGCCACGATCTCGCCGGCCAACGTCAGGCCGAGATTCGAGTACTGGAAGTAGGTCTCGGGCCGGTAGAGCATTTCCTGGCTCGAGACCGCACTAATGATCTGCTCGCGCGTCGGGAACTCGAAACTCGGCGCGCTCCAATACGGATAGGCGGCCTCGCGCGGGAGCCCGGCGGCGTGAGTCAGGATCCCCTCGACAGTGACGGCCTCTTGGTCGGGCCGCGGATTCTTGATCGTGAACCAACTCAAGTGCTTGACGACCGGGTCATCGAGCCGGACCTTGCCCTGGTCCCGGAGCTGCATCAGCGCGACACTCGTGAACAACTTCGAGATCGAACAGATGCTGTAGAGCGTCGTGGCCGTGGCGGGGGTCCGTTTGGTGATGTCGGCGTAGCCGAACCCGCCCTGCCAGATCACCTCTTGGTCGACCACCACCGCGGCCGAGACGCCGGGGTAGCGGGTATAGGCTCGGGTCGCCTCGATCCACTTCTCGAGCACCGCCGTCGCTTCCTTGACCCGCGGATGATTGGCCACCGATTGGGTGCGGCCGGTGGCCGGGACGGCGGCCGCGAGCAGCAGGGCGCCGAAAACGTGCCGGGAATTCATGACTTGGTCCCCCTCGTGATTTTGCCTTGATACCGGGTGGCGGTGATCTCCGCCAGAATCGCCAACGCGATCTCGCTCGGTTCTCGCCCGCCCAAATCGAGCCCGATCGGTCCATGCAACCGGGCAATCTGCTCGGCGGAATGACCGGCTTCCTTGAGTCGTTCCCGCCGGATCTGCTGGGTCTTCCGCGATCCGATCACTCCGATATACGCCGCCGGCGACTTGAGCGCCACCTCGATGGCCGGTTCGTCGAACTTGGGGTCATGGGTCAGGAGGCAGATGCAGGTGGCCGAGTCGATCCCGACTCTGGCAAAGACCTCATCGGGCCAGCCGACGATCAGCTCGTCAGCGTCGGGAAACCGCTCCGGCGTCAGAAACGCTTCGCGTCCATCGGCCACCACGGTTCGAAACCCGAGCGGCCGGGCGAGTTGGACCAGCGCGGTGGCGATATGCACCCCGCCGAAGATCAAGAGTGTGGGCCGCCGGGGAAACACCTCGTAGAGGACCCGAACCTCGCCGCCCGGGGTCGGAATCGTTTCCGACTTGCTCGACAAGCGCGTGATGGCATCGGCGGCGCCGGCGGCCATCATCTCGGCGAGGCCCGGCGGGACCCGGAGGTTTTCGCGAGCGCCCGATTCGTGATACACGAGCGCGGCACCGAGGGGGGCCGCCCCGCCGATGACCGTGGCGACCACGCTCCCCTCCCGCCGGCCGGCGGCCGCCACGATTTCAGCCCGAACCGTCGGCTCGACGAACATCGAAATGGTGCCGCCGCAGGAGAGCCCGAATTCCCAGGCCCGTTCGTGCGTCACCCCGTACTCCAGCGCCTTGGGCGTCCCGCGTTCGATGGCCGCCATGATCTCCTCGACCACCGCGTTCTCGACGCAGCCGCCCGACACCGAACCGGCCATCTTGCCCGTCGGGGTCGCGAGGAGCACGGCGCCCTCGGGCCGCGGCGCCGATCCCCAGATCTGTGTGACCACGGCCCGGCCGACTAATTCTTCGGCCCGGAGCCGCTCATAGGCTTCCAGGAGTTCCCGCATCGTCGTGCTCCCACTTGGGTTTGAACCTGCCAACGATACGTGGTTCGGCGGCCCGGGCGTAAGCCCAGTCTCCCGGCCCGGTCGCGCGGTCTTGGCGGGGATCGTATCTTTTTCGGATGATCACTGCTCTCGTCCCGTTGGCCGCATCCCTCCCTGGCCGGATTCACTGAGATGCGCCTCGCCATGGCGGCGGTGGCGCCCTACCCGCCCGAACGCTTGCAGGTCATCAAGCAGATCGGGGTCGATCACCTGGTCTACTACGACATGGCCACGATGCCGGTCGAGTACGACGAGCTGGCGGCGGTGGTCAACCAGGCCCGCCAGGCCGGCCTCACCATCGCGGTGGTCGAGTGCGGGCCGCCGATCGACCGGATCGTACTGGGCAAGAATGGCCGCGACCAGCAAATCGCCCAGTTCGAGGTCGCGATCAAGAACATGGGCCGGCTTGGGATCGAGGTCCTCTGCTACAACTTCATGCCCCAGGTCCTGGCCGATGCGATGGTGGTGCGGACCAGCTACGCCGCCCCGGCCCGCGGCGGGGCCGCCACCACCGCGTTCCGGTTGGCCGATGTCACCGCCGAGACGGTGCCGCACACCGAAGCCACCGTGCCGGTCGAGCAGATCTGGGACAACCTCGAATACTTCCTCCGGCGGGTGCTCCCGGTGGCGGAGGCGGCCGGGGTCAAGTTGGCGATGCACCCGGACGATCCGCCGCTCTCCCCGATCTGCGGACTCAACCGGATCATGTCGAGCGTCGAGGCGTTCGACCGGCTGATCGGCCTCTCGAACAGCCCGGCCAACGGGATTGCCCTCTGCTGCGGCTGTTTCCTTGAAATGGGAGCCGATCTCGTCGCCATGACGGAACGGTTCCGGGGCCGGATCCATCATCTCCACTTCCGCGACGTGGCCGGAACCCCAACCGACTTCGTCGAGACGTTTCCCGACGACGGCCCCACCGATTTCATCCCGGTGTTCGAGGCCCTCCAACGGACCGGATGCGATAGTCCGATTCGGATCGACCATGTGCCCAGGCTCGCGCTCGAGCCTGGATCGAACGACGGCTACGGCTTCCTCGGGCATGTCTTCGCGACCGGCTACCTCCGGGGCCTGCTCGAATCGGTGTCCGGAAAGCCGAGTCTTCAGCGCTGGAACCCCATTCCCGCCGAGCGGCGCTCGGCAGAGTATCGATCATGACCAGAGTGTTTCTCCTCCTGACCCTGATTCTGGCGGCATCCAGCGATACCCTCGCGGCTCAGGGCGCCGTCACCATCCCCGGGTCGGAACAGTATCTGATGAAGTCGACGACCAATGGGATCGAATACCAGGTCAACGTCGCCCTACCGTCGGGGTACCGGACCTCGGGGAAGCGATACCCGGTCTTCTACGTCCTCGATGCCAATCTCGCCTTCGCCACGTTGGTCGACATCTATCGGGGCCTCCGGATTGACACCTCGGTTCCCGAGATGATCGTGGTCGGGATCGGATACCCGGAGGACGATCCGGCGGTCTACACCCCGGCCTACCACGCTAGCCGCTCCCGGGACTACACGCCGACCTCGGTCGAGGCCGCCTTGCCCGGCAGCGGCGGTGCCCGCCGGTTCCTCACCTACCTCAAGGACGAGCTGATCCCGCTGATCGACCAGCGTTATCGCACCGACCCCGCCGATCGCGGGCTCGGCGGTCATTCGCTGGGCGGGCTGTTCACCACGTACGCGTTGCTGACCGAGCCGGCCACCTTCAATCGCTACTGGATCGGGAGCCCGTCACTCTGGTGGGACAGCCTCTCGATCTTCGGGTCGGTTGCGGCGGCCCAGGCCCGGGCCGACCAGCCCAAAGGCCGGGCGTTCCTGACGGTCGGCTCTCTCGAAACCGACGTCATGGTCCCCCCGATGCAGCGGATGGCCGCGCGACTCAAGACCGGCTTTCCGGCCCTCGAGGTGAACTCGCTGGTCTATCCGAACGAGACCCACATGTCGGTCCTGGGTGGAGCCATCAGCCGGGCCCTCCGGGTGCTCTACGCCCGCCGCACCGTTCCGATCAGCCTGGCCGACGCGGCCGCGATGGCCGGCCGCTGGAAGGCGGCCTCCGGCGAGACCTTCACCATCAGGGCGAAGGGCGCCAAGCTGACTTTGTCGATGGCCTCGTTCGGCAATGCGCTGGCCATCGACCTCGCCGCCGAAGGAAAAGATCGCTTTTTCGGCACCACCATGAGTCTCGAACTCGTCGCCGAGCGCGATGAGTCCGGCCGGGTGATCCGGCTCCGCCGGACCTTCATGAACGGTGAAACGGTGTTCGAGCGCTCGCGCTGAGGGACGCTACTTGGGACGGAGCAACCGGGTGAGGACCCGGTCGAGGGCCGAGGCAAACACCTACTTGGCCCGCGCGTCGTAGGGCGGGGGCCCGCCGGTCTCGGTGCCGCCCATCCGCAGCGCCTCCATGAAATCGCGGATCGAGAGCCGTTCGCCGATGGTTTCCTCGGTGTGCTCGTCGCCCCGGGGATCGAGAACCGCGATGCCTTTCGGCACCAGCAGCGCCGCCAACGGAATGTCTTGAGTGACCACCAAATCGCCGAGGGCAACCTCGGCCACGATGTGTTGGTCGGCGACATCGGGCCCGCCATTGACCCAGACGGTGGTGACCAAGGGATATCCGGGCGGCGTCTGGAGCCGCTGATTGGCCACCAGCACCACGGGCAGACCGAGGCGCTTCGAGGCCCGAAAGACCAAGTCTTTCACATCCCGAGGCGCCGCGTCGGCGTCGACCCAGATTTTCATCGAGTCCCCATGGAAGTCAACGATACGCGGTTCTCGTCCCTTTCGCAGGTCACCGCCGAATCCTATCATTGACCATGACCCACTCCAACTTCGTCCGCCGCGCCCTGCTCGTCGCCCTGCTCGCCGGTGCCGTTTCCGGCGCGGTGGCCCAGGCCCCGACCGACACGACCCGCCGTACGGCGCCGAATTCCGACCTCCCGCTGATCCCGACCCGTCCCCTCAAGTTCACGACCGACGAGGGAACCTGGATGTCGCTCGACCTGTCGGCCGACGGGCGGACCATCGTGTTCGACCTCCTGGGCGACCTCTATTCGGTCTCGGCCACCGGCGGAGCGGCGACTCGCCTAACGAGCGGCTCGGGCTTCGACGGACAACCCCGGTTCTCGCCCGACGGCAAGACCATCGTCTTCGTGAGCGACCGGTCCGGGAGCGAAAACCTCTATCTCATGGACCCGGACGGGAAAAACATCCGGCCGCTGACCCGAGGGCCGAACCAGGCATTCATCTCGCCGGACTGGACCCCTGACGGCCAGTATGTGGTCGTCTCCAAGAGCAACGATCTCTGGCTCTATCACCGGGGCGGCGGCAATGGCCTCAAGCTGACCGGCCAGACGCCGCCACCGGCCGCGGGTGGAGGTCCGGGTGGCGGCGCGGCGCCGGCGAACTTCATGGGCGCTTCGGTCACGCCGGACGGCCGCTACATCTACGCCGGCGCCCGGACCGGCGCGGCCGGTTACAACCAGATGATGGGCACCACCCAGGTCGTGATGTACGACCGCGAGACCGGTCGCCTGGCGACCCGCTCCCTCAACCTCGGCACCGCCTTCCGCCCGGCCGTGAGCCCCGACGGCAAATGGCTGGCCTACGGGTCGCGCCGGATGGCGGTCACCGGCCTCAAACTCCGCGAACTCGCCTCCGGCGACGAACGGTGGGTCGCCCCGGACATCCAGCGCGACGACATCGAATCCCGGGGATCGCGCGATCTCCTGCCCGGCTACTCGTGGACTCCCGACTCGAAGGCCCTGGTCCTGGCCCACCACGGGAAGATCTGGAGCATCGATGCCGCGACGGGCAAGCAAACCCAGATTCCCTTCACGGCCGAAGTCGACCAATTGATCGGCGACCTGGTCCGGTTCGAATATCCGATCAACGACACCATCCTCACGGTGCGGCAGATTCGCGGCGCCCGCCCCTCGCCCAATGGCCGCCGGCTGGCCTTCTCGGCGCTCGACCGGCTCTGGATCATGGACCTGCCGTCGGGTACTCCAAAGCGCCTAACGACCTCGACCGACGGCGAGCACCTGCCGGTCTGGTCGCCGGACGGCAAGTACATCGCCTACGTCAGCTGGACCGAGGACGGTGGCGACATCTGGCGGATTGCCCCCGACGGCGGCCGCCCCGAAAAGCTCACCATCCAGTCGGCGTACTACGACGACATCATGTACTCCCCGACCGGATCGCGAATCGTGGCGGCTCGGGCGCCCCGGACCCAGCGGGCCATCGTCAACGACGAGATCAACCCGAAATTAGTGATCACCGATCTGGTCTGGATTCCGGCGAGTGGTGGCGCGGCGTCGTTCATCAGCTCGCTCACCAACGCCGGCCGGCCCCATTTCACCGCCGATACCGGCCGGGTCTGGATCTATGAGTCCGGCGACGGACTGGTCTCGATGCGCTGGGACGGCACCGATCGCAAGGAACACCTCAAGGTCACCGGCTACGCCCAGCCGGGCGCCGGCCCGGGTTCTCAGCCGCGCCAGGCCGCCGAGCTGCAGGTGTCGCCCGATGGCAGCCGGGTGCTGGCGGTGGTCGACAACAAACTCTTCGTGGTGCCGCTTCCGATGACCGGCGGGCCCGCGCCCTCCGTGTCGGTGCAGCAACCGACCGGCGGCCCGCTCCCGTTCCGGCGGCTCTCCCGGATCGGCGGCGACTTCATTGGCTGGAACAACGACTCCCGCGGGGTCTTCTATTCGTTAGGCCGTTCGTACTTCCAGTACGACCTGGTCCGGGCCGACTCGCTCGCCGCCGACTCGACCGCCAAAGCCCCGTCGCGGCCCGAAGGGCGGCCCGGTGCCGGGCCCAACGGCCCCAACAAGCCGGTCTATGAGGCCACCCGGACCGACGTCACCATCACCGCTGCAAAAGACCGGCCGACGGGGACCGTGGTGCTCCGCGGGGGGCGGATCATCACGATGAAGGGCGACCTGGTCATTCCCCGAGGCGATGTGGTGGTGACCGGCAATCGAATCGTGGCGGTCGGAGCGGAAGGCAGCGTCGCCATTCCGAGCGGAGCCCGGACCATCGACGTCGCCGGCAAAACCATCATACCGGGCTTGGTCGATATTCACGCCCACATGTGGCCCCAATGGGGCGTCCACTCGCCGCAACCGTACATGTACACCGCCAATCTGGCCTACGGGGTGACCACGACCCGCGATCCCCAGACCTCCCAATCCGACGTCATTTCCTACGGCGATGCCGTCGACGTTGGGCAGATCATCGGCCCCCGGATCTACGCCACCGGCCCCGGGATCTTCGCCAACGACGACGTCACCAGTGCCGATGACGCCCGGGAGGTGATGAAGCGGTACTCCGAGTTCTACCTGACCGAGACGATCAAGCAGTACATGGCCGGCGACCGGCGCCAGCGCCAATGGATCGCGATGGCGGCCAAAGAGCAGAAGATCACGCCAACCCTGGAGGGCGGGCTCGATTTCAAGAAGAACATGACCGAAGCCATGGACGGCTACGCCGGGATCGAGCACACCCTGCCGATCGCGCCGATGTACAAGGACGCCGTTCAACTCTTTGCCCAAAGCGGCACCACCTGGACCCCGACACTCCTGGTCCAGTATGGCGGGCCCTGGGCCGAGAACTGGTGGTACGAGCACTACGACATCCTGAGCGACTCGAAACTGACGCGTTTCACGCCGTTCTCGGAACTCGAACGCCGAGGCCTCCGGCGCCCTCAGTGGTTCCGGGACAGCGAGTACTCCTTCAAGCTCTTTGCCGAGCAGGCCAAGAAGGTGGTTGAGGCCGGCGGCCGGGTCGGGCTTGGCGGGCACGGCCAACTCCAGGGGCTGGGCGTGCACTGGGAATTGTGGACCATCGCGAGCGGCGGGATGAAGCCGATGGACGCCCTCCGCGTCGGCACCATCTTCGGCGCCGAGGCCATCGGGCTCCAGCAACACCTCGGCTCGATCGAGGCCGGCAAACTGGGTGACATCCTGGTCCTCGACGCCAACCCGCTCGACGACATCAAGAACACCAATACGATCCGGTACGTGATGAAGAACGGCCGGGTCTACGACGGCAGCACCCTGGCCGAGGTGTGGCCGAAACCCCGCCCGCTCCCGAAGCAGTGGTGGACGACGAACGATGCCCTGCCCGCGGCCGGGCAGCGTTAGGTGATTGGGCGGCCCCGGCCGACGACCCCGTCAGCGGCCAACCCGGACGACCACGAGAAACGTCGGGCTGGTGTCCCACTGAAGACCACCCGAGTAGTTGTGCAGCAGCGCGGTGGCCCGGCCCTCGAAACCGATCCCGATCCTGGAGCCCGCGGGTTGGATCACAAACCCGGCTCCCAGGTGTCCTTGGAGAGCGCCGTCGCTTGAGGTCCCGTTGACGGAGAAATTCGGGAGCAGAGTCCCGGTGCTATCGCGGGCCTCGTTCCAGGTCCGGTCGCGGACGGTCAGCACCCCGAGTCCGGCCAGGGCATACGGCCCGCTCCGGCCGGGGCGGGCGGTGAAGCGGAGGAAGGTACCTAACGACCAGCCGGTATCGCGGTTCCGCTGGTGGAAGGTGCAGGTCCCGGTCGACCCGCCGGGCAGGATGCAGACGCTCTGGCCCTGACGCCGGATCTCGTTGAGCCGATCGACCCCGCCTTCGAGCCCCCACGTGAAATGGTTCCGCCCGAGGAGGTCGACGCCCACCCGGACGGCGAGCCCGTGGTCGGACTGGCTGTCACCGAGCCGGCCCGGCATCCGGGTATACCCGGCGGCCACGCTGGTTCGTTGCGCCGAGGCGGACCCGGCGGCGACGGCCAGCATGGCAAGGAGGAGTACGATTCGCATGCCAGTATCATAGCACGGGTTGCCGACGCCCTGAACGGACCGGTGACGAAATCGGGGGTCGGAGGGTATCCTTGCCGAGTGTCGCTCCCGAAATGAGGTCCCATCCATGCCGGCCGTCAGAACCATCAGCCTGTTAGCGGTGCTCGCCGCCTGCGGCGGGAGCACGCCGCCCGAGCCGAGTCCGGACCTTCAATCCCTCCCGGCCACCGTGACGCTGAAACTGGGCGAGAGCCGGACCGCAGC
>JANMHX010000246.1:0-5809 GCA_031375485.1 Gemmatimonadota bacterium
CGGCGACCCCGACGAGGCCGCCCCGAGCTGGGCCGCGTCATCGGTTGGCCGGGAACTGCAGTTCCTGGTCAGTCACTCGGTCCATCATTTTGCCTTGATCAAACTGCTCGTGGCCGGAGAGGGGATTGCCCTCGACCCCGAGTTCGGGATTGCCCCGTCGACCGTGAGCCACGCCCGGGCCAGCCGGTAGGTGTGCACCCTGAGCTGGCTGCCGGACCCGACCGGCTACTGGGTCTTCTTCAATCGCGATGAACGCCGGACCCGCCGGCCCGGACGGGGGCCGGCTCACCAGCGCCTCGGCGGAATCAGGATCGTCGCCCCGGTTGACGCCGACGCCGGGGGAACCTGGATCGGCGTCAATCAGTTCGCGGTCACCGCGGCGCTCCTCAACCGATACCATGACGCGCCCATCGACCGGACGCCGGCGACGATCAGCCGGGGCCTGCTCCTGCGTTCCCTGCTCGACGCCCCGTCCGCACGCCGGCTGCTCAACCGACTCGCCACCACGCCGCTTGAGCACTACCAGCCGTTTACCATCGCGGCTTTCGACCGCACGCAGACGATCCGGCTGGCCGACTGGAATGGCCGCGAGCTTCGGCTGTCGGACCAAACCGAGCCGGGGTTGATCCGGACCAGTTCAGGGTTCGATCAACGGACCGCGGAGCGAACCCGGCAGGCGCGGTTCGACGCCATCAGGCTAGCCGGCCCGTTTTCCGCCCGCCGACTCCGGGCTCTCCACCGTGATCACCGGCCCGCCAAAGGACCGTTTTCCATCTGCATGCACCGCCCCGACGCCCGAACCCAAAGCCTGACCGAAATCCGGGTCGGCCCCGCCACCGCCTGGGTCCGATACCGAGCCGGGGCGCCCTGCCGGGCCGAGGCATCCGGTCCGGTCCGGTTGTCGCTCACCGACCGTGGCTAAACCGCGGCTTGGGCGCTGGCTCCTCGGCGCGTACGTCGTCGCGTTAGGCCTTTCCCACGTCGTTCGGTCCGTCCGCCCATTCACCCCCTCGCCCGACGCCGACGAATCAGTCATCGGGCTCGGCCCGGTGCGGGTGGCGTTTCGGGAGGTCCGGCCCGCCGGATCCACCGGGGCCGTCCCGGTCATTCTGATCCATGGAAGTCCGGGTGACAACGACGAGGTCCGAAGCCTCGGCGCCGCTCTCGGGCGTCATCGGCGGGCGGTGAGCCCGGATCTTCCCGGGTTCGGCGGATCGACCTGGACGGTGCCCGATTATTCAGTGGCAGCGCACGCCGGGTACGTCCTCTCGCTGATGGACTCGCTCGGCATCGCACGAGCCCACGTCGTCGGCTTCAGCATGGGCGGCGGGGTGGTCCTCCAGATGGCGGATCTGGCCCCGGCTCGCGTCGCCTCGGTCACGCTCCTCTCGGCGATCGGGGCGCAAGAGTACGAGCTCCTCGGCGACTACCACCTAAACCATGCCATCCACGGGCTCCAACTCGGCGCCATCTGGCTGGTCGAGAACGGCATCCCGCATTTCGGGGCGCTCGATGGCGGGATGCTTACGGTCGAGTACGCCCGAAACTTCTACGATACGGACCAACGCCCGCTTCGCCGGATCCTCACGACCTACCCCGGTCCGGCGCTCGTCGTCCAGGGCGACAAGGATCCCTTGGTTGATCCGGCCGTGGCGGAAGAGGCGCACCGCCTCCTGCCCCAAAGCGAACTCGCGATGTTCGGCGACGAGCGTGCGGATCACTTCATGGCCTTCGCCCGCGCCGACACGATCGCGGCCGTGGTCGAGGATTTCTTGTCCCGCACCGACCGGGGCGCCACCGCGGTGCGGGCCACCGCGCCCGCCGACCGCCTCGCCGCGGCGGCACGGCCGTTCGACCCCGGGTCGATTCCGCCGGTGATCGGCGTCGCGCTCGCCGTGCTGTTGCTGCTGATCGCGGCATCTACTTTGGTGAGCGAGGACCTGGCCTGTATCGCCACTGGGCTGATGGTGGGCCGAGGTACGATTGGTTTCCTGCCCGGCACCCTCGCTTGCCTGATCGGGATCGTCGCGGGTGACCTCTGGCTCTATGGCATGGGCCGGTGGCTCGGTCGCCCCGCGATCCGGCGGGCGCCGCTCCGCTGGTTCGTCACCGAGTCGGCCATCGACCGAAGCGCCCGGTGGTTCGAACGCCGGGGCATCTGGATCGTCTTGCTGACCCGATTCCTACCGGGCACCCGGCTGCCGACCTATCTGGCCGCTGGGATCCTCCGGGCCCGCCTCTGGTTCTTCCTCGGCGCGTTCATTCTCGCGGCGTCGCTGTGGACCCCGTTGTTGGTCGGCCTCAGTCGAACCTTCGGCACTCAGGTCCTCACCCGATTCATGGCCTACGAGACGTTCGCGCTGCCGGCGGTGCTCGGCCTCGCCCTCGCGTTGGTGGGGGTGGTCAAGCTGGTGGTCCCGCTCGGCTCCTGGCGGGGCCGGCGGCTCCTCCTGTCCCGCTGGCGCCGGGTCACCCGATGGGAGTTCTGGCCCCGATGGGCCTTCTACCCGCCGATCGCCCTCTATATCGGTTGGCTCGCGCTCAAGCACCGAAGCCTAACGATCTTCACGGCCGTGAACCCGGCCATCCCGGGTGGCGGTTTCGTCGGCGAGTCGAAGGCCCAGATCCTGGCCGGGCTTGGGCACGCGCCGGACCGGGTGGCCCGCTGGCGGTTGCTCCCGAGCGCCTTGCCGCCGGTCCGGGTTGCCGCCCTGGAGGCGTTCATGGCCGAAGCCGGGCTGGACTGGCCGGTGGTCTTGAAGCCGGATGTGGGTGAGCGGGGCGGCGGCGTCGCCATCGTTCGCTCGGCCGAGCAGGCCCGCCGCTACCTCGAGGGCACCGCTGAGGCGATCCTGGCCCAAGAGTTCGTGCCCGGCGTCGAGTTCGGGGTCTTCTATTACCGGATTCCGGGGCAGCCGCGGGGTCAGATCTTTGCGATTACCGACAAACGATTTCCGTCCGTCACCGGCACCGGCCGGGCTACCCTCGAGGAGTTGATCCTCCAGGATGATCGGGCCGTGTCGATGGCTCCGTTCTTTTTGTCCCTTCACGCCGCCCGGCTCGACGAGATCCCGCCAGCCGGGCTGACGATCCCATTGGTCGAGTTGGGAACCCATTCGCGGGGCTCGGCGTTCTTCGACGGAGAATGGGTGCGAACCCCCGAACTCGAAGCGGCGATCGACGGGTTGAGCCGGGGCTACGACGGGTTCTGGTTCGGGCGTTACGACCTCAAGGCGCCGACTGCCGAGGCGCTCCGTCAGGGCCGAGATTTCAAGGTGCTGGAGTTGAACGGCGCCACGGCCGAGGCCACCAGCATCTACGATCCGAAGAACCGGCTCCGGGACGCCTATCGGACCCTGGCCAAGCAGTGGTCGATCCTGTTCCAGATTGCCGAGAAGAACGTGGCGGCGGGTGCGAAGCCCGCCACCGTATCCGAACTGGTCCGGCTGATCGACACCCACCGGCGATCCCTCGGAGCTCATGTGAATCCTTAACCGAAAGGCGTTCCACTGTGGCCACCACTGTTTTGAGCAAGAGCACGCTGATGGTGAGTTGGGTCTGCCAAATCATCGCCGCGATCATTCTGGGCCAGACGCTGTTCTTCAAATTCACCGCCGCCCCCGAATCCGTCTACATCTTCACGACCCTCGGCGCCGAGCCGTGGGGCCGGATCGGCTCCGGCGTCATGGAACTGGTGGCGGTGGCGTTGCTCTTGATCCCGCGGACGCCCGCCATCGGGGCCGGGCTCGCGATCGGCCTGATGGGCGGCGCCATTGGGGCCCACCTGACGAAGCTCGGCATCGAGGTCCAGGGTGATGGTGGCACGTTGTTCGGGCTGGCGGTCACGACCTTGGGGTGCGCCGGGGTGGTCCTCCTGATCCGGCGCCGGGAGCTTCCGTTCGTGGGGCAGCTCTTCTAGCGCGTTCGGCCGGCGTTAGATTCACGGCCATGACCGAACCTCAATGGCACGACCTCGGACCGGTGGCGCTCCTCGCGGCCAAACCACTGCAACAGATCACCGTCGGCCGGACCCGCATCGCCCTGTCGCACTTCGGCGGCACGTTCGGCGCGATCTCGGGAGCGTGCAACCATGTCGGCGGCCCGCTCGGTAGCGGCAGTCTCGACGGCGAGTACGTGATCTGCCCCTGGCACCACTGGAAGTACCATCGGACCACCGGACTCGGCGAGCCGGGCTACGAGAATGAATCGGTGCCCCGATTCGACACCCGGATCGAGGCGGGCCATCTCTGGATCAATCTGGAGCCGGTAACCAAACGACAGCGGATCGCCCATGACCCGCATCCGTTGAGCCGCGCCGTCGAGCGGGCTCCGGGTGGTCTCCGGGTGGCGGGGATTTCCACCACGGCCATGGATCCGGCCTATCCAAGGGTGTCGACCTCCGAGCTCCTGCTGCAATCCTCCCTGGATTTTGCCGCCGCTGCCGGCGCGGAGACCAGACTCCTCAAGCTCCATGAGTTGAAGTTCCGCCATTGCGAAGGCTACTACTCGAAGAGTGCCCAGGCGTGCACCTGGCCCTGCTCCATCACCCAAATGGATCCCACCGATCAGCTCGACCAAGTCTACGAGGCATTGGTCCATTGGGCCGACGTTTTGGTGGTGGCTACACCGATTCGCTGGGGTGCGGCGAGCTCCCTCTACTTCAAGATGGCCGAGCGGTTGAACTGCGTGCAGAATCAGACCACGATCCGAAACCGGGTCATGATCCGCAACAAGGTGGCGTCGTTCATCGTGACGGGTGGCCAAGACAACGTGCAAGGCGTTGTCGGTCAGTTGCTGACGTTCTTCGGAGAGCTGGGGTTCATGTTCCCCCAGTTCCCGTTCATCGCCCACTCCCGGGGCTGGTCGGCCGAGGACATGGAGAACAACGTCCGCGAGGTCCAGCAGAGCGGCGAGCTCAAGGAAGGCGCCGAGCAATTGATGGAGCGCTCCCTGTGCTTGGCGCGGGACCTCCTGGCGGCCAAGCCCTCGTCGGAAACCATTGCCCGGGGCGGACGCAAGGCCCACCACATGAGCTGACGGGCCGGGGCCGGCCTACTTCGGCACCACGAACATGGTGGCCCAGTCCCGGCCGGTCTTGGCCATCAGCCGGAAATACAATTTGGCCGTCGCCACGTCGTAGTAGTACTTGTCCCCGGCACTCGCATCGAGCTCGGCCAACGTCGCGGCCGCCGGAATCGCCGTCCCCGTGTTGTAGTCGCGGTACACGAGGACTTGGCCGGTCGGATACGGCACCACCACCCGAACCCACTCCCCCTGGATCAGCCCGTTGGCGAACAACTGGGGCTTGCCCGGCACGCCGGCCTTGTAGTTGACCGTGTAGGTCCGGGCCGGGGCCACCGAGGCCGACACCATCCAGGCATTCCCCGGCACCCCGACGAACGTGCCCGTCGCGCCATCGTCCCGAACCACGTCGAGCGGCGCGATGACTTGCTGATCGGCCGAGCGGACTTGGACGTTCACGAACCGATTGAGGCAGACGTAGGCGTTCCAGGGCTGCCGGAGGGTGCAGGCCGGTGTCACGAGCAAGGGGTTGTTGACGGCCACGAACGCCCCAGCCGTCCCGGTCAGGGTGCCGTCGGTATCGTACATCACGGCGGCCTTGTCGCCATCCTTGTCGGCCATCGGGTTTTCGAGGTAGACCTGGTTGGCGTTCACGAACGTCAATTGCTTGGCGTAGTTCCCGGTGCTGATCGGGAAGCCGTTGGTCCGATTGTAGCCTAACGCGCTCATGTAGTTGGTGGCCGTCGGCTGGAAGTTCACGAACGTCACCCGTTCGGCGCCGACCCGC
>JANMHX010000045.1:0-6191 GCA_031375485.1 Gemmatimonadota bacterium
CTCGGCTCGAGCGTCGCGACCTCGAACCTCCGGAATACCCCGCTCGACGGGACGCTCGACGAGCGGAACCTCCGGACCTCGGCCCTCGACGTGCCCCACAAGCTCACGTTCAGCGGCACGGCCAACCTGCCCGGGGCGATCCAGGTCTCGGCGATCTACACCGCCCGGGCCGGCACGCCCTACGCCTTCGTCTCGGCGAACGACGCGAACGGCGACGGGAATATCTCCAATGACTTGTTCTACGTGCCGCGCGACCAAAACGACATTTCGTTGGTCAACCCGGCGGATTGGGACCGGCTCAACAACTTCATTGCCGGCGAGAAGTGCCTTCGGGAACAGCGGGGCAAGATCATGGAGCGGGGCTCCTGCCGGAACCCGTGGAGCAAATTCCTCGACGTCCGGTTCAGCAAGCCGATTCGGACCGCCAGCGGCCAGTCGATGCTCATCAGCGCCGATGTGTTCAACTTCCTCAACCTGCTCGACCGGGATTGGGGTATCAACCGGGAAACCGCCAACTTCGAGCAAGTCAACTTCCTGACGATGTCCGGGTACGATACCCGGGGCACCGCCGCCCAGAATGACGACCGGGGCCGTTACACGGTGCCGAGCGTGCTGCCGTTCCAGCGCCGGGTGCTCGTGAACAGCTCCCGGTGGCGGATTCAACTCGGCGCGAAATACCTGTTCTAGTCGGGGTGTGATTCGAGCGAAACGGGGGCCGGAAATCCGGCCCCCGTTTCTTTTGCGGCAGCGCCCGTCATGGGCACGTCCGCCGGTCCCTCAAGTCCTGACCCGGGCCAACAGCCAGAGGCCCAGCAGCAGGAAGATGCCGTTGGGGATCCACGCCGAGAGCGTCGGGTCGATCACACCGGTGGCACCCACCGCCTTCGACAAATTAATCAGCAGCAGGTAGAGCACCGTGGTGCCGAGGCTAATCGCGATCCCCATGGCGGCCCCGGCTCTCGGGTTGCTCATGGCGAGCGGGGCGCCGAACAGGACGATCACCACGCACGCCACCGGCAAGGCCACTTTGACCGCCAGGTCGACCTGGAGTTTCTTGACGTCGTTGCCGGACCGCCCCAAGGTTTCGATGAACGATTCCAGCTCCCGGTAGGTCATCTCATCGGGCCGCTTCGGCTCGGTCAGCAACGACCGAGGCTCCTCGTTGAAGCTCGGGAGTTCGAGCGACGTGAACTTCATCGTGGACGGCGGGAGGCTATCGCTCAGGATGTGCGAAGCCCCGCTCTCGAGCCGCCAGCGTTTGGTACTGTCGTTCCACCGGGCGCTATCGGCCAGGATCGAGAGATTGGGGTAGCCCTCGACCCGGCCGGCGTGCTCGAGGACCACGGTTCGCATGGTCTTGGCCTGGGTGTCGAGGTAGCGGATCGAGTAACTCCACCCATTGTCGGCCAAGAAGGTGAAATCATACCGGGTGGTTTGATTCCGGTTGTTCCGCTCTTTCTCGATCTCGAGCTGCCGGGCGGTCGTCATCGGGGCGATCTCCGTCACCCAGAAACACAGCCCGCCGGCCAGGACCGAGGCCATCAAGATCGGGAGGATCAGGCGGTAGAAGCTGATTCCGCCGGCCTTGGCCGCCGTAATCTCGGAGTTCTTGGCCAGCGGACCGATCGTGAACACCGTCGCGAACAAGGCGGCGGCCGGGATCATGTTGGCGGTGTTACCGGGAATGGCGTAGAGGCCGATCCGGAGGATTTCGGCCGCGCCCAAGTTCCGGTCGAGCAGTCGGCTCAACCGATCGACGATATAAATCATCACCGCGACGACCGGGAATCCCAATCCGGCGAGCAGGAAGATCCGAATCCAGCTCCACAGGATGTACCGGGACAAGGTCCGAACCAGCGGCACGGCTAACCCTCCCTTTTCCGGAACCGAAACGGCCGAAGCAGGGTCTCGACGAGATCGGCGATGTCGCCGCCGCGGGTCGAGCCGAATTCGCGGTTGACCCGGATCAGGCCGATGGTACCCGCGACCAGCATCAGGACGTTGGGGAGCCACATGGCCACCGCCGGCGAGGCGTAGCCGCGGTCAGCCAGGGACTCCCCGCCGACCAAACACACGTAGAAGATCGCAAACACCAACAGACCGCCGCCGATCACGAGACCCATCCCGCCCCGGGGGAACCGCAGCGCCATCGCCACCCCGATCAGCACGAAACTGAAGCAGGCGACGCTGATGCTGTACTTCTTGTGGATCTCAACGAGAAATCGGTCGGCCTGGATCCGCGAGGTTCGCTCGTCATCCCGGGTCACGGTGACTTCGGCGATGCTCGTGAGCACCGGTACGGCCTGGTTGGCGGGATTGACCGGTGGGCGGCCGGTGGTATCCGTGATCAACGGTGTCTGGACTGGATTCTGGGCTGCGGCAGCTTCCGGAAGCAACAACTTCCCGACCGCCCGCTCGAACGTGCGCCAGGCTCCGCAGTGGCTGACTTTGCCGGTGTCGGCTATGGCCGGCGCCACCCCGCTGTGAGAAAGCCGGAGCAACGCCCGGAGGTCGGTCCGGGCCAAGTCCTCGCGGGTTGCGGCGGCCCGAGTGGCCCGCCGGCGCGACGACGTGACCTGATCCATCATTTCGCAGGTCGTCATTTCGCGATCGCCCCGAGAAAAATTGGCGGTATCGCGTTGGAACAGATTCTGGACCGCCTTGACCCGGATCGTATTATGGGCAAACCGGGTGACCTGGAGCTGGGAGATTTCGGCGGTCTTGTAGTCGTGGACCTTGCCGTTGTAGAGCTGGAGGATCAGGTCGACCCCGGTCTCATCGAACGTCATCAAACCGCTATCGGCGTAGATGACCCGGCGGCCGTCATAGGCCGAGTGATCGAAGATCTGGACATCCGACATCTTGCCCGAGCCGGGGAACACCCGGGAGGCTCGGATGTAATACTGGCCGAGGGCGTTGATGGCTTGCTCCCGCATCTGGAACGCGGGCCGTTTTTCCCCGATGTCCCGTTGGAGGTTGCCGAGCCGGGCGTTGCTCCGGGGCAGGATTTGGTCGACGAACAAAAAGCTGATCGCCGTCAGGGCAACACCGGCCACCAAGGCCGGCCGGAGCATCTGTCCGACACTGACTCCGTTGGCCCGCATCGCGGTGATTTCGCTGTCGGCCCCGAGCTGGCTGTACCCGTAGAGAATCGCGACCAACACGGCCATCGGGAGGGTCAGCGCGATGATGAACGGAATGCTGAGGAGGAGGACTTCGACGATGATGCCGACCGGGAGATCTTTTCCCACCAATTCGCCGAACCGCTTGGCGAGCTGATTGACGAGCAACAGACCGGTGCAGGCCCCCAGGGAGAAGAAGAACGGGCCCGCGACGGACCGGAGGATGTACCTTCGCAGCAGACGCATTCTAGGGCGGAAGTCTAATCGCCCCCCGGCTCCACCGCCCGTCCTATCGCGGCCGGGGTGGTTGCCTTATGCTCTTTCGCTGGTCACTCACTTTTTCGGATTGCTGCCATGACGCTTCGGCTCAACTTGCTGCTGCTCAGCCTGGCCGGATGCCAGACTCCCCCGCCCGCCAAGGAAATCGACGGCCCGGCGGCGCTCCGCTACGTCGAAACCCAGGTCGGGTTTGGCCCCCGGATTCCGGGAACCGCGGGTCACCGGGCGATGGCGGCCTGGCTCGACAGCTTGCTCCGGACCCGGGCCGATTCGGTGGTGGTCCAGTCATGGACCCACGTGAGCCGGGCCGGCGACTCCCTCCCGATGCGAAACCTGGTGGCCCGGTTCAACCCGGCGGCCCCCCGCCGGCTGCTGTTCCTGGCCCATTGGGACACTCGGCCGGTAGCCGATGCCGACACCGGGGCGCGAGCCAAACTCCCGATTCCCGGCGCGAACGACGGGGGCTCCGGCGTCGCGGTCCTGCTCGCCATGGCCGATGCCCTGAAGAAGGCGCCCCCGACGATCGGGGTCGATCTCCTGTTCGTCGACGGCGAAGACTACGGGATCTTCAGCGAGGAGGTGGACGTCCTGATCGGGTCGAAGTACTACGCCCGGAACCAATTGGCGGGACCCAAACCCGAATACGCGGTGCTGCTTGACATGGTCGGCGGGAAGGGCGCGGTGTTCCGGAAGGAAGGCTTTTCCCTGACCGCCGCCCCGAACGTCGTCGATCTGATTTGGGCCACGGCCCAGCGGGTGGGCGCCAGCAATTATTTCTTGAACGAGACCGGGACCTCAATCACGGACGACCACGTTCCCCTGCAGCAGGCCGGCCTCAAAGCGGTCGATATCATCGCCGAGTTCGGTGCGGGCACGACGTTCCCCTATTGGCATACCACCGGCGACACCGTCGACAAGCTCGCCGCCGAAACCCTGAAGACCGTGGGCGACGTGATGATGGTGCTGATCCGGGAGGCGAAGACCGTCGACTAGAATCGCGGTGGAACGGCCCGGTTCCTCAAACATTTGGTTATCGCCAGGGCCCGATCCGACGCTAGCTTGGGCCCATGACCTCTCAAGAACGGACCGCCGTCATCTCGTTGCTGGTGGCCGCGTTGGTCGGGCATGGGATCCGGCTCTACGCGCTCGATGGCTCCGAAGCCGCCGGTGGGTTTACGCTTCGGTCGAGTACCGCGGCACCATCCCTTGCCGAGCAGCGGGCCCGGGCCGCGAAGGTCGCCCGGCCCCTCGGCCGGGCTGAACGGATCGACCTCAATCGGGCCGGCGCCGAGGACCTGGCTCGGCTGCCCAAAGTCGGAATTCCCCTCGCCAAGGCCATCATCAAGCAGCGCCTGGCGCGCGGGGGTTTTGCCTCCTTGGCCGAGGTCGACGCCGTCCCCGGGATCGGGCCCGGGCTCCTGACCGGGATCGCCCCCCACATCACCCTGGGCGACACCGATCGGGTCCGGACGGCTCGGGCCACCGAACCGGTTCCCGTCCTGGCCCCGTTCGTGGCGGTTGGGTCGCCCAAAAAGGGCCGGACTCGGGGTGCAGCCACCGTCCCGGCCGGCCCGATTCGCCTCAACACGGCCACCCAGGCGGAGCTCGAAACCCTGCCCGGAATCGGCCCCGGACGGGCCAAGCGAATCCTGGCATATCGCCAAACCTACGGGCCATTCGCGTCGGCCCAGGACCTCGGAAAAGTGCCTGGAATACCCCCTGCCTTGGTAACTCAACTGGTGCCACAAGTTGTAGTGCCGTGAGCGGATACGGGGTTTGGCACTGGTTTCGATCTAGGGAATGACCGGACCCCGATCACGACGGCGCAATTCTTTGCCTTAGGGGGGCTCCCGGTACTACCCCAAGGAGGGGTCCGTAGACCCATGGCCAGTGTAGCAGCAGCCCCAGGAATTGGCGATCGCCTCGGTGAGATGCTCCTGACGGAGAACCTCCTCACCCGCGAGCAGCTTAGCCAGGCCCTGGCGGAGCAAAAAACCTCCGGCCATCGGTTGGGGTACATCCTGGTCAAGATGGGGGCGTTGGCCGAGGTCGAGGTGACCAAGGTTCTGGCCCGCCAGCACCGAATGCCCGCGGTCGACCTCTCCCGGTTCGAGGTCGATCCGAAGATTCTCAAGTTGATTCCGTCCGACGTGGCCAAGAAGCACTGTGTCCTCCCGCTCAAACGGGAAGGCCGGACGCTGACCGTCGCCATGGCGGACCCGACCGATCACGGGCTCCTTCAAGACCTCAAGTTCATCACCCGGTTCGACCTCTTTCCGGTCCTCGCCGGTGAGTACACCCTGCGGAACCTGATCGACAAGTACTACGAATCGGTCGAAGAGACTCAGCAGGCCCAGCTCCAGGAAATCCTCAAGGACATGGAGGGGCTCGGCCTCACCGATGATCTCGAGTTGGTGCAGGACGAGGAAGACGAAAACGTCAGCCAGGCGCAAATCAACGATGCGCCGGTCGTCAAGCTCATCAACGGGATCCTGACGGACGCGGTCAAGCGCGGGGCCTCGGATATCCACGTCGAATGTTTCGAGCATGAACTGCGGGTCCGCTACCGGATCGACGGCGTGCTTCACGAGGTGATGAAGCCGCCGATCCGGCTCCGGGCGGCGTTGATTTCCCGGATCAAGATTCTCTCGCAATTGAACATCGCCGAGCGGCGGGTTCCCCAGGATGGACGTCTGAAGCTCAAGATGGGCGCCAAGGTCATCGACTTCCGGGTTTCGACCTTGCCTTGCCTCTTCGGCGAGAAGATCGTGCTCCGGATCTTGGACAAGG
>JANMHX010000057.1:0-51023 GCA_031375485.1 Gemmatimonadota bacterium
GCTGACCAAGCTGTTCCGCGACGGAGGCGAGGGCCGCGCAGCGGTCCCCGATGAAGCCGCGATCGGCGGAGGCGCGCTGGCCGGGATCAGCCACGTGTTCAAGTCGCCCTACCTGCTGGGCATTTGCGGGTACATGCTCCTCTACACCATCGGGTCGACGTTTCTCTACTTCCAACAGGCCCATATCGTCGAGAGCGCCTACGAGGATCGCGCCGCCCGGGCCGCCTTGCTCGCTCAGATTGCGCTGGCCGTGCAGACACTGACCCTCGTGGTCCAGGCCCTGCTGACGGGCCGGTTGATGAAGCGTCTGGGCATCGCGGTCATGTTGACGATCGTGCCGGCCATTTCGGTGGCGGGCTTCCTTGGCGTTGCCCTCGTACCGAGCGTGGCGGTCCTGATCGGGTTCATGGTTCTTCGGGGTGCGGGCAACTACGCCGTGGCGCGGCCTTCGCGAGAGGTGCTCTACACGGTCGTGAGCCGCGAGGACAAGTACAAGGCCAAGTCGTTCATCGACACCTTCGTCTACCGGCTCGGCGATCAGATCGGCGCCTGGGCGGATCCGTTGCTGGCCTCGCTGGGATTGGGGATGGCCGGGGTGGCGTTGGTCGCGGCGCCGCTTGCGGGTCTCTGGCTCCTCGTCGGTCTCTGGCTCGGCCGGCGCCAAGTGGAGCTGGGCACTCGGGACTCGGCGCTCGGCGCTCGGATGTAGGGCTAGTCTCGACGAAGGGCAATGACAGGATCGACTCGCGACGCTTTCCAGGCCGGCACGGCTGCCGCCGCGAGTCCCACCGCCAGCAGGATCACCACCGCCACGCCGACCGCCACGGGATCCCGGGGCGAGACGCCGAATACCAACCCTTCGACGGCCCGGAGCGACAGCATCGTCACGCCGAGGCCGACGACCACGCCGGCCACCACGAGCCGCATCGAATCCCTAACGACGAGCCACCGGATTTGGGCCGGGGCGGCACCTAACGCCAGCCGGACGCCGAGCTCATTGCTTCGCCGCGACACCGAGTACGCCATCACCCCATAGAGGCCGATCGCCGCCAGCAGGGCCGCCAAGAGCCCGAACATGCCGGTCACCCGGGACACCACCACGTCTTGCTGGGCGCCCCGGGCCAATAGGGTCCCAATGGTGACCACGTCCCGAACCGGGAGTCCCGGTTCGGCGGCCGCCAAGGCCTGCCGGACCGCCCCCGCCACCGTCGGCGACGCCGTGATTGTCCGGACCATCAGGTTATAGATGAACGCGCCCTCCTGTTGCTCCAAACTCAACAGCAGGAACGGAACTGGCGCCTCCTTGAGGTCATTGGGACGGAGGTCGCCGAAGATGCCGATGACTTCGTAGGCGGGCACGGAATCGAACCCAAACCGGAGCCCGACCGCATCCTTCGTGTCGAAGAACCGGCGGGCCATCGACTCGGAAATGATCGCCACTTTCGGCGCCTTGGGCCCGTCGGTGACCGCAAAGTCCCGGCCCTTGAGGAGCCGGATCCCGGTCGTGCCGATGAACCCGACGGAAACCTCGTTGACTTGGACCCCGTCATCCCAGCCCGGCGGCCTGACCTTGCCGGGAACTTGGACCGAACTGGTCCGCCGGGCACTCCCCGCGAGTCCCATCGAAGACACCGCCGCCGACTTGACGCCCGGGACCGCGGCGACAACGTCTTGAACCCGGCGATAGAGCGCGGGCAATTCTTCGGGCCGGTAGCCCGCACCGCGGACGTCGATCCGGGCGGACAACACTTGGTCCTGATCGTACCCGGGGTCGACGGCCATCAGGGCCTGAACGCTCCGAACCAACACCCCGGCGATGACCACCAAGGTGAGGGACAATCCGACCTGACCGACCACCAGACTCCGGCCCACGGACGACTGACCCGGGCGGCCCCCCATGACCCGGCCAGTGGACCGAAACGCATCGAACAACTCGGTCCGAGCCATCTTGAGCGCGGGCGGCAGGCCAAAGAGCACCCCGGTGAGGAGCGAGATCCCGGCGCTGACGAGCAGCAGCTTCCAGTCAAAAACCAGCGCTACCGGCAAGCCCGGGGTGGTCGAGTTCCATGCCGCCCGAAGCAACGCGGAGGCGCCGACCCACGCCACCGCCACCCCGGCGATGCCGCCCAGCACTGAGAGCGTGAGGCTTTCCGTGAGGACCTGCCGGAGCAGCCGCCCGCCGCGGGCGCCTAACGAGATCCGTACCGCGACCTCGTGACCCCGGGCCGCATTGCGGGCGAGCAACAGCCCGGCCAAGTTCGCGCACGCCACCAGGAGAACCAGGCCTACCGTAATCGTCAGGAGTTTGAGTGGGTTGCCGAGGCCGTCGCGAAGGTCCGAGAAACCCCGGGCCGCAGACTGGACCGCCAGCCGGTCATTGGCCCGGTAGGCCCTGGTTGCGGAATCGGCGGACGCCAACCGTTCATCGAGATTGGCGCGAAACACCGGCTGGAGGCGGGCGGCCACCGCGGCGGCACCGTGGCGTTCCGGGATCCTCGCTACCAAGGTGAGCCAGGAAATGCCCTCCTGGTCGAGCCATGGGGCGGCGTCGTCTGCGTTGTCGATGTTCGCGTTCGCGTAGTACTGAACCGCCACCTGCATCGTCGCCGGCGCCCAGAGATCCGTGGTGCGTTCCATCCCGAGTCCGGTGAACCCAGGCTCGGCCACCCCGATCACCGTCAGGACCGCGCCGTTCAACCGGATCGTCCGTCCCACGACGGCCGGATCGGCGCCGAACCGGCGGGTCCAGAACGGGTGGCTCAACACGGCGACCGGCTCACCGCCGGCCGTCTGGGCATCGTTCGGACCAATCAGACGACCCACTTGGGCCTTGGTCCCGAGCACGGCGAACCAGTCGCCCGACACCAGTTGTGCGGCCACCCGTTCCGCCGGCTGGTCGGCAATGAAGTTCATCCCGACCGTCGTACTCATGGCCGCAAGCCGGGTGCCCTCCGGCAAGGCCGCCCGGAACCGGTTGAACGCCGGCCCTGAGAATCGGCGGTCCGGGCCTTCCGGCCCGACCCGTTCCAGGTGGAACAGTTCCAAGGGACGTTCCACCGGGAGGGTCCGAAAGAAGAGCGCATCGGCCACACTATAGACCGCCGTGTTGGCCCCGATCCCGAACGCCAAGGTCAGCACGGCCGCGATCGTGAAGCCGGGGGCCTTCCGAAGGGTGCGGAGGGCAAACCGGATGTCGCCGGCCACGTCTTCGAGCCACCGGGTACCCCGGACATCCCTGGCTTCTTCTTTCACCTGTTCCACTCCTCCCAAAGCCAGCCGCGCCTGCCGCCGGGCCTCCGCCGGCGTGACGCCCGCGGCCGTCAAGTCCCGCACGTGTTCGTCGAGATGAAACCGCAATTCGGCGTCGAGTTCACGCTCCAAACGGCGCCGCTGGACCAGGCGACTGAACCAGGACATCAGACCCTCCGAGCTAGGCGGTGCCCAGGACCAACGACATGATCTGCGAGAGTTGGAGCCAATCAGCCACTTCGACCTCGAGTTGCTTGCGGCCCTTCGGGGTCAGCCGGTAGAACTTCGCTTCGCGGCCGGTGGCGGTCGGCATCCATTCGCTTCTGAGCAGCCCTTTGTTCTCGAGCCGGTGCAGTGCCGGATAGAGCGACCCCTGCGGAATCCGGAGCCGCTCGCTCGAGATCAACCGAATCCGCTGGGCCACCGCATAGCCGTGCAGGGCCTCGTCGGCCAAGGTCTTGAGGATGACCATGTCGAGCATCCCCTGGAGGATGTCGGTGCGGCGGCGCCCGGAATCGTCTTTCATACCAAGTCATTCTACCTATTGACAGGAAGTCTGTCTAGGTGTCGCGACTACGGGGGGGCGACGGCAGGGACGGGGAACCGAGTGGGGACGCTCGGCGTTCTTGCCCGGGGAAGGAGCCGCGCTTAGAAACGGAGCGAGAGGCCGACCTTGACGGGGGTTGGGCTGTCGAGTCCGATCCCGTGACCTCGGGTCACGAACCGGCCGACCAGGATACCGACAGCGGCCCCGCCGATCACGTCGGAGAGCCAGTGCCGGTCGTTGTTCACCCTGGACCAGGCCGTCAGGGCCGCCACCCCGAAATAGACCGGGTGAAGGGCCTTCGACTTGGTACCAGCCGCCGCGGCGGTGGCCAGCGCGAAGGCCGTCGCCGTGTGACCGGAGGGGAATGAGTGGTCGCGGAGCACCAGCGGCCGAAAGTAGGCGTGGTTGTTGGGCTGTTCGGGCGGGCGGGCGCGACCGAACAGGACTTTGATCACCTCCGCCCCGGCGGCGGCCAGGGCCGCGGACTGGGTCATCTCCCAGAAGGTGTCGAAGGTCTGGTCGGAATGGCCGGCCTTGGCCGCCAACATCGCCACGCCGAGGCCGGGAAAGACCAGGAACTTGTCGCCAAAGCCGTTACCGACGTGGGCGAAGGCGTTCGACGTCGTCGAGCGATGTCGCTGGGACCAGTCCCGAGCCGTGTGATCCAAGGCGAACCCCACGGCCACCAGTCCGGTGCTTACCGCCGCCTCGGTCCAGGTGGCGACCGGACGCTGAGGGGCCTGAGTCTGAGCTTCGGCCGGGCGGTGCATGGAGCAACTGAGAGCCAGCAGTCCTCCAATGGTGGGCACCACCACGGAGGACGCGCTCGTTTTTCGGCGTATCATGGGCGAATATTACCCGGCCGATCCGGCTGGTCGCTAGGCTCCGCTGAGCAGGCTATTCTTGGAAGCGCGGCGGACGAAGGGACTCAACCGCCGATCCAGGTGGAAGCCAAACCGTTGAGAGGACGAGATGCCAGGACGATTCGTGGCGGCCGCGCTGTTGATACTCGCCAGCCGGAGCGCGGCGGCCCAACAGCACCCGCAGGGCTCCGACTCCGTGACCGTGGTCCCGGGGGCTGCCTACGCGAAGGGACCGATCTACCGGTTCTTCTTCGGACGGCACTACCGCGACCTTTGGACCACCCCGGTCCGGGTCCCGATCCTCGACCTCCAAGGATTCGCCGGCGGCCTGACGCCCCGAAGAAGGGGTGGGGGCCAGCAGACCAAGACCCTGCGTTTCCTGGGCGCCGACGGGCGGGAATACACCTTCCGGTCGCTCGACAAGGATCCGTCGGTCGTGCTGCCGGAGGACCTCCGCGAGACGTTCGCCGACCGGATCTTGCAGGACCAGATCTCCTCAGGCCATCCGGCCGGTCCGTTGGTCGTCCCCACCATTTTGACCGCCGCCGGAGTGCCCCACGCCGAACCAATGCTGGCGGTGATGCCGGACGACCCGATCCTGGGCGAGTATCGCGCGGAGTTCGCGAATCTGCTCGGGATGATCGAGGAACGCCCTCGCGACTCCGACGATGAGGGTATCAGCTTCGCCGGCGCCAAAGAAATCGTCAGCACCGACGAGTTCTACCGGCGGGTCGACAAGCACCCGCGGGTCGGGCTCGACTCCCGGGCGTTCCTCCTCGCGCGGCTCACCGACGTGTTCCTGGGCGACTGGGACCGGCACCGCGACCAGTGGCGATGGGCGCTCCTCGACACCCCGGCCGGGGAACAGTGGGTCCCGATTCCGCGCGATCGTGATCAGGCGTTCGTCCGCTTCGACGGGCTGTTGCTTTCGCTGGTGCGGCCGGAAGCGCCGCAACTGCTTCGGTTCGGGCGGCGGTACGGCGCCATCGTCGGCGCGACCTGGAACGGCCGCGACCTCGACCGGCGACTCCTAACCGGCCTCGAATGGCCGGTGTGGGACTCGGTGGCCCGGACCCTCCAGACTCGCCTGACCGACCCGGTGATCGAGGCGGCGGTCCGCCAAATGCCACCGGAGTTCTTTCGGATCGACGGGGTCCGGCTCGGAACGGCGCTCAAGGCACGACGTGATGCGATCCCCGGCATGGCGCGACGATTCTACGACCTCCTGGCCGGCCAAGTCGACGTCTACGCGTCGAACGAAGACGACGCGGTCCGGGTGACCCGCGCCGACGAACGCCATGTCGACGTCACCGTCACCGATTCACGGAACGGGGTCCCCTACTACCGCCGGCGGCTCGACGCCCGGGAGACGTCCGATCTCCGAGTGTACCTGGGAGGCGGCGACGATCACGCCGTGGTGGATGGAACGGGCTCCGCGGGCACCACCGTGCGTTTCATCGGCGGCGGGGGCGACGACACCTTCGCCGACTCGGCCGAGCACGGGCGCAGCCGGTTCTACGATGTCCGCGGCGCCAACGTGGCGACCGGCGGGTCGATCAACGCCAAGCCGTACCAGCCCCTCGACGACACCACCGACGCCGCGGCCCTCCCCCATCGCGATTGGGGCCGCCGCACGCTGACCCAGACCCGAGCCCTCCTGGGTCCCGACATCGGCCTCCTGCTGGCGTACGGGGCCGTCACGACGTGGTACGGGTTCCGGGACAAGCCGTACTCGTCGCGCCTCAATTACCGGGCCGGCTTCGCAACCGGCGCCGTGACCGGACGAGTGGAGGTCGAAGGGCGGTTCCTCCGGGAAAACTCCCGCAGCTTCGTCGGGTTCGAAGCCCGGGCCAGTGGGATCGACGTCATGCGTTGGTATGGATTCGGCAACCATACCGCCCTCGACGCCGCGATGACGGACGCCTTCTACCGGGCGACCCAACACACGGTGACGCTGAAGCCGACGTTAGGCTGGTACGCGACCCATCATACCCTCGTGACCGTGGGGCCGTCGATCAAGTACTCCGTCACGGAACTCGACCAGGGTAAGAACGAGACCCGGTTCATCGGACGGGACCGGCCCTACGGCACGAAGGGTATGGTCCAGGCCGGCCTCTGGTTCGAGGTCACCCGAGACGGCCGGGACGTCCCGACGGCGGCGACCCGAGGCGTCTATCTCGGATTCGGCGGCAGCTACGTTCCCGGCATCCTCGACATCGATCGTGGTTTTGGCGAACTCCATGGGAACGCCAGTACCTACCTCACCGCGAGGATACCGTCGGAACCGACCCTCGCGTTGCAGGTTGGCGGCAAGAAGATCTGGGGCACCAGGGGCAAGATTCCGTTCTACGAAGCGGCCTCTCTCGGCTCCCGGCGCGATCTCCGCGGGTATCGCAGCTATCGGTTTGCCGGCGACGCGTCGCTCTACACCTCGGCGGAGCTCCGCCTCCATCTGTCGAACCTCCGGATCTTCATCCCGGGCAAGCAGGGCGTCTTCGGATTCTACGACGGCGGCCGGGTCTTCCTGCAAGGCGAGCCCAGGCCGGCGCCCGGCACGAAGAGCTGGCACAGCAGCGTCGGCGGGGGCGTGTGGCTCTCATATCTGGGCCCCGCCAACGTGCTGACGGCCGCGATCGGGCACAGCGTCGAGGGGAGCCGGTTGTACATCGGGCTCGGGTTCGCCTACTAGGACCCGGAAACCGCGGATGACTCCTCCCCATTCGCGTCGCCGTCATCGGGGCCGGCCGTTGGTCGGCCTCGGCGCACCTGCCGGGTTTCCAACGCTCGCCCTTGTCTGAACTCGCGGTCATCTGCGACCTCGACCGGGATCTGGCCGATCGCCGGGCCCGGGAGTTCGGCATTCCCGAGGTCACCACCGACTACCGGTCGATCCTGTCGCGGCCCGACATCGATGTCGTCGACATCGTTACCCGGGACGACCATCAACCCCTGGTGTTCGAGGTCCTCGACGCCGGGAAACACTGCTTGGTCGAAAAGCCGGTCTGTCACGACTACCGCGACGTCTGGCGGGCCCACCACGTGGCCCTGTCGAAGGGGTTGAAGACCAAAGTCGGACTCACGTTCCGCTATGCCCCGGCGATCATGTACGCCTTCGACCTGATCCGCCAGGGTTTCGTCGGCGATCCGTTCGTCTTCAACGGCTACGAACAGAACTCGCAGTGGCTCGACCCCGACAATCCGATGGACAAACGGATTCACAAGACCAAGCCCGTCGGCGAGGCCCCGTGGGGAACCGACCCGCGCCGGGAGGCGATCACCGTGTCGTCGTTGGAAGGGTACGGCGCGCCGACCATCGACATCGGCCTCGAAATGGTCGGCAGCGACCTCACGCAGGTGGTCGGGATTCTCTCGAACCTGGTGAAGCTCCGTCGCCGCACCAACCTCGACACCGTCCGCGAGCCGATCAATATCGACGACGCCGACATGTTCATGGCCGAGGCCGCGAACGGGGCGTTGTACTCGATGCAGTCGAGCTACGTGACCGTGGGGAACTACCCGGGAATCGAAGCCCGAATCTTCGGGTCGAAGGGCGCGATCAAGGTCCGGCTGGTCGAGGAGTTTGGGGTCATCCAAACGATCCACACGGCGACCGCCGAACGAGTCGAGTTCGTCGAGCGGGAGATCCCCGCCCACTACTTTCCACCCGGCTTTCGATCCGACGATCCGTGGAGCACGGCGTTCTATGGGAATCTGGTCCACAACTTCTGCCAGGAAATCCGGTCCGACGACCCGGTCAACCAGGGGAATTTCGCTCAGAGCGCCCGAGTGCAGGAGGTCATCAATGCGGTGGCCCTGTCACACCGACAGCGGCGGTGGGTGGAACTTCCGCTGGCCGAAAACGAGTTCTAGGCACTCGGCACTCGGCACTCGGCACTCGGCACTCGGCGCTCGGCGCTCGGCACTCGGGGGGATTAGGGGGTGGATCTGGCGTCTAGTTGGGCCACGCCGTCGCGGATCCGCTTCATCGCCGATTCCAGATCCGAGCTGGCCGACGCGAAGGACAACCGGAGCCGCCCCTCGCCCCGGGGTCCGAAGGCCCGGCCGTCGATCGTGGCGACCCCGTGTTCTTCCAGAAGGTGACTGGCCAACTGCCGGGACGTCATCTGGTGACGGGCCAGTAGTTCGGAGAAATCCGGGAACACGTAGAACGCACCGGCCGGCGCCGGACACCGGACGCCCGAAATAGCATTGAGCCCGGCCACCAGGAGATCCCGGCGGGTCCGATAGACCGCGACCTGGGCGGCCACGCTGTCCTGCGGCCCAGTCAGGGCCGCGACGCCGGCCCGCTGAATGAACGGGGCGACGCAGGTGTAGCCGTTGATTGCCAGCGTGGTGAGGCGTTCGACCCACGGCTTGGGAACGGCCATGTACCCGAGCCGGTACCCCGTCATGGCAAACGTCTTCGAAAATCCGTCGACCACGATAGTGCGATCGCGGGCCTCTTCGAAGCCGGCCAAGCACACTGCCCGCCCGCCCTGATACACCAGCCGGGAATAGATATCGTCGGACACCACCGTCAGGCGGTGGTGGGCCACCAAGCCGGCCAGCCGTTCGGTGGCCGCGGGAGTGAGGGCGCCTCCGGTCGGGTTGTTCGGCGAGTTGAGGACCAACACCCGGCTTCGCGGGGTGATCCGGGCTTCGATGTCGTCGACATTCGGGGCATTGTCCTGATCGACCCCATAGCCGACCGGCGAAGCGCCGACGAACCGGGCCACCGACGGATAGATCGGAAACCCCGGGTCGGGGACCAGCACTTCGTCACCGGCGCTGACCGTGGCCAGCATCGAGTAGAACACCGCCGACTTGGCGCTCGGCGTCACGATGACCTGATCGGCGTCGAGTCGAACGCCGCGGGAGACGAGATCGGCGGCAATGGCCTCCCGGAGTTCCGGAATGCCGGTCGGGGCCACATAGCGGGCGTCACCCGCCCGGAGGGCGGCGATCGCGGCCTCGGTCACGTGGGAAGGGGCCGCGACATCGGGCGCCCCCAGCTCGAGATGAACGACCGGCCGGCCGGTGCGCTCGATCTCGGTGGCCCGCCGGAATACATCGAGCGCGCCTTCGCCGGACAGCAGGTCGAGCGGCGCGGCCAAATCTCCGGTCATATTCGGTGTCCTCCTACATCATCAGGTCGCCGCCGTTGATATCGAGCGAGGCGCCGGTGATGTAGCCGGCGGCCTCAGACGCGGCAAAGCAGATCAGATCGGCCACCTCGAGGGCCGTGCCCAATCGTGGAACCGGGTATCCCTGCGCCAGGTGGTTCAGCCGCTCTTCCGTCGCGGTCTCTCGGGTCAGCTCGGTGTCGATCATGCCTGGGCAGACCGCGTTGACGGTAATGCCGAACCGGCCGAGTTCCTTCGCGGCGGCCCGGGTGAAGCCGAGCAACCCGGTCTTCGATGCGGTGTAGTGGGCCCCGCCGAGGGTACTCACCATTCGCCCGGCGGTCGACGAAATGTTGATGACCCGGCCATAGCGCTGGTGCTTCATGGCAGGGATAGCCGCTTTGGTCAGGAGGAACGGCGCGGTCAGGTTCACTTCCAGCGCCAGGCGCCACTCCTCGGCGGTCAATGCCTCGAGCCGAGTCCCGAGGGCGTGCGCGGCGTTGTTGACCACGATGTCGAGCCGGCCGAACCGCGCCAGCACCCGGGCCACCACGTCCTCCGGGACGCCGGGGCCGACGATGTCACCCGGGGCGGCAAAGGCCCGGTCGCCCAAGTCGGCGGCGAGCGTGTCGGCCCGGGCGGCATCGCGAACGTTGACGGCCACCGAGGCGCCGCGCTCGAGCAATCGGAGGGCGGCGGCCCGGCCCAGCCCGCGCGAGGCGCCCGTGACCAAGGCCACTCGGCCGACGAAATCTTGGGGGATCATGGTGGAATATAGTACTCGGCGCTCGGCGCTCGGCACTCGGCGAGGGGGGGAACGCCGGTGGGAACGATCCGGACCGGCCTCGGTGGTCTGAGGACGGGCCAGACCGAGGGCGGCCCGATTCGACCGGACGGGCTATCGAAGGATGTTCGCGCCTCGATACCCCGCCCATTCCTTCTCGACGAGGTCCGCTTCGTGGAGAGAACGCGGCTTCATTCCCACGACGATGCCGCCGTTTTCGATATCGGTGGTGTACACCTTGGCTCGCTCTTCAGGAATCCCCAAACCGATCAGGGCCCCGAGAAGCCCGCCGGCCGCGGCACCGGCGCCCAGGCCCGCCAGGCCGGCCGCGAGCGGTCCGGCCAGTACGATGCCAAGTCCCGGAATCGCCAGGGTACCGGCGACCGCCAGCACACCGGCAATGGCGCCGACGGTGCCGCCGACCGTGGCTCCGGTCAGTCCGCCGGCGGCGGCTTTGGTGCCGAGATCGGTGGTGACGGTCGACTGCGAGAAGTGGCGTTTGCGGGTGTCGTCCGACATCATCACGTTGATGTCGTCCTTCGGGTACCCGCGGGTGATCAGCGAGTTGTACGCCTGTTCGGCGCCTTCGCGGTCCCGAAACGTACCGGTCAAGAGTTCATTATGGATGGTTTGTTCGTGGCTCGTTGTCATCAGATCACGCTTTCGAATTGGGAGCTTGGATGAAGGGCCAGGGACGACGTGCCGACTTCGACAAGCCCCCTGGCCGAGATGCTTTTCGGACTATCGGCGAAAACGGGTGTATCCCCAGCCGCCGCCGCCCAGCAGCAGCACGATCAAGACCACGATCAGCACAGTTGACATCGAGACTCCCCTCCTTTCTCGGCCAGAGCGCATTGCCCCACCGTCATCACAAGCTATCGGAGCGCCGCGACGGAACAATCGCTCGGAGGAGTGACCAGACTCATACCAACGGTCTCCCTCTCGGCTTGCTAGCTACTACGATCTAGACCGTACTCCATCGAACGATGACTGACGGGCGGCGCGGTCCGGGGTTTCCTTTTTAGGACACTGAACAGGGAGGGGTTGTGGTGTTCTTCAAACGGTTGATCGACCTCCTCACGCTCCGCTCTGAACGACCGATGCGGCGACTCGCGGCCTATTACGCCCTGCTGGCGGTCGTGGTGACCGGCTTCGCGTACGGGTTCCCGGCCGTCGACCGGATGTTGTCCGGCCCACCGGAGGAGCGGGTCGATTCTCCGCAAATGCTGCAAGATGGGCTGACCGATGCCGGGGAGGCACCGCCACCCCAAAACGGCTGGCCCGCTCGGCTCGAACTCGCGCTGAGTGCAGCCCTCATTTTTGCCGGCACCTTGGCGCTCATGCTGCCGGTCGCGTGGGTCTACATGTCGGCCCGGAGCAAGCGAGGCCACAGCCAATCGGTGGTGCAAGCGCTGATCATCTTACCGATCATCGTCGCGGGCATCATCTTGGTCGTCCGCAACAGCCTCGCGTTGGCGTTCAGCCTCGCGGGCGTCGTGTCGGTCCTCCGGTTCCGGACCACGCTCAGCGATACCCGCGATATCATGTACATCTTTCTCGGCATCGCCGTGGGCTTTGCCGCCGGGGTGCAACTCGTGACGGTGGCGGTGGTGCTGTCCGTCATCTTCAACTTCGTGCTCCTGCTCACGTGGCGCTACGATTTCGGTCGCAACGTACTCGAACCGACCGCCGGCTCCGAGTGGGCCGAGCCCCTGGACGAGTTGACCCGGCGGGTAACCGCCGAGGCCGGCGCGACCGTACCCGATCGCGACCTGGTGCTCGCCCTCACGCCGAAGAAGGTCGGGATCTTGGCGGAACGGTTCAAACGGGTTCAGAGCGTGCTGGGGCCCGATGCCAAGAAGCCCCGATACAACGGCATCCTCACGGTCACCACCGACGGGATCACCGACGCCCAGGGCCTGGTGGAAATCGCCCTCGACCAGGTGGCGAAGCGGTGGAAGCTCGACGAGGTCGTGACCAACACGGGGAAACCGTCCGAAATCTACTACCTCGTGAAAACCAGGAAGTCACTGGCCGAGAATGACGTGCTCACGGCGATTCGGACCAGTGCCGGTTCGGCCATTTCGAGCGCGACTCTCGAGGTCGGCGACGCGATCGAGCGGGAAGCGACGGAGAAGAAGGTCGCGGAAAAGGCTCATGCGGCCGCATGAAGACCCCGACGACGGTCCGGCTGCTGGCCACTCTGGTTCTGGGAACCGCCTGCCGCAGCGGGTCCGCGGCCTCCGGGGCAACGACCGACAGCACCGCACTCGCCCGCCGCGAGACCCACCTGGCGCGGGCCATCGCCCGGCCCGATTCCGGCACGGCGCGGGCCACGCCCCTCGCCAAGTGGATGCTCGCGAGCCACCTCGCGGAAATCTCCGGACTCGCGCTGACCAGTGACGGACGGCTCCTGAGCCACGGCGACGAAATGGGCCGGGTCTACGAGATCGATTTCCGCCGCGGCACGATCGCCAAGCAGTTCAAGCTTGGGAAAGAAATCCTCCGCGGCGACTTCGAGGGGATCGCGAACGCGAATGACACGTTATTCATGCTGGCGAGTAACGGCCGGCTCTACCAGTTCCAGGAAGGCAAGAACGGTGAGCGGATCAGGTACACCGTCCACGACACCCATTTGAAGGCCCAGTGCGAGTTCGAAGGGGTGGCCTTCGACCCGGCCATCCACTCGCTCCTGCTGGCCTGCAAGAACGTCCGCACTGCCGGCGCGCTTCGGGATTCCCTGGTGATCTATCGCTGGAAGCTCCCGAGTGGAAGCGACCGCCGACCGACCCGACTCACCGTGCCGCTCGACCGGGTCATCGGGGCCAACGGGTGGAAGGGCCTCCATCCGTCGGACATCACCGTCGATCCGATGAGCGGTAACTACGTTCTGGTCGCCGGCCCCGAAAACGCCTTGATCGAGATCACCCCGGCGGGGGAGGTGGTCTTCGCCCGCCCCCTCCCCCCGGGGCTCGCCCATGCCGAGGGCCTGGCGATCACGAAGGACAGCATCCTGATCATCAGCACCGAGGCGCGACCGAACCAGCGAGCCGCCATCACCCTCTATCGTTGGCCTTGAGACCCTGCCCATGTCCCGCTCACTCCGATCTCGCCCCTGGCTCGGCCTGACGATCCTCCTGTTGGGACCGTCGGCGGCCCCGATTGGCGCGCAGGTAACCCGCCCGGCCACGGTCCCGGACAGCGTCGAGATCGTGGCGGGTCCTCGCTATGGCGGGGGCCGGATTCGCCGGTTCCTCCTCGGCTCCGGATACCGGGACCTCTGGACGACCCCGATGCGGGTCGAAGTTCTCGATCTCCGGTGCTTCGCCGGCGGGCTTCGCCCCCACAAACTCGGGGGCGGAAACCAGACCCAATCGCTGCGCTTCATGGGGGCCGACGGAGTCGAGTACGTCTTCCGGTCGGTCGACAAACACAGCGGCTTGCGGCCCGAACTCAAGGGAACCGCGGTGGCGGCCCTGATTCAGGATCAGGTCAGCACCAGTCATCCCGCCGGCGCCTTGGTCGCCGCCCGATTGCTCAACGCGACTGGGATCCTCCACGTCACGCCGATCATCGCCGTGATGCCCGACGACTCGTTGCTCGGCGAGTTCCGGGAGCAATTCGCGGGACGCCTCGGTTTCATGGAGGAGTTCCCCGGCATCCATGAGGGCCGGGCCGGATTTGCCGGCGCCGTCGCGATCATCGACAGCGACAGCCTGCTCACCGTGCTCCGGGGCAATCCCGGCGAACGGATCGACGCACCGGCCCTGTTGACGGCACGGTTGGTGGACATGTTGCTCGGCGACTGGGACCGTCACGGGGGAAATTGGAAATGGGCCCGGATGCGGGAAGGTCCGGGAGCCTCCTGGCTGCCGCTCCCGCGGGACCGCGACAAGACCTTCATCTCGTTCGGCGGCGTCGTTCTGGGCGCGGCCAAGATGGCGGCTCCCAATTTGGCACCCTTCGAAGGGACGATCCAAAGCGCCGAAGGCCTGACCAAGAACAGCCTGGAGTTCGATCGCCGTCTGCTCGGTGGCCTCGGGAAGCCGGTCTGGGATTCGGTGGCGGCCGCGCTGGTGAGGCAGCTCACGGATTCGGTGATCGACGACGCCATGCTCGCCCTCCCGGCGGAGGAACGGCTCAACGGCGCCGCGATCGCGGCCAAACTGAAACTCCGGCGGGACGGGTTGCCGGGCGCCGCCGACCGCTTCTACCTCCTGCTCGCCGAGGTCGCGGACATCCACGCGACGGACGGGCCCGACCGGGCGACCGTGACCCGGCTCGACGAGCGGTTCGTCGAGGTCAAGTTGGAATCAGGCGGCGCGGCGCCGTACTTCCTCCGGCGATTCGATTGGCGGGAGACCAAGGAAATCCGGCTCTACCTGCATGGCGGCGCCGACACCGCGCGGATCACCGGACACGTCCCGAGCAGCCTGCCGGTCCGGATCATCGGCGGGAACGGCGCCAATGATCTGATCGACTCATCGTGGGTCGACGATCCGAAGGGACGGGCTCGCCTGTACGATCGGGGGACCGTGACGGGTGTCGGCTACGGACCGGACACGCTTTTCAACCGGGAGCCTTGGGTCCTGGAACGAGGCAAGCTGGTGCAACCGAGCCGCGGCCGGGGAGCGCAGCTGGCCCCCATCATCGGGTTCGGCCGCGACCATGACCTCGGTTTCCTGCCCCGCCTCGGCGTCGCCTGGGTCCGCTACGGCTTCGGCCGCCGTCCGTACGTGAGCCGAGTCGGACTCGACGCCGAGTACGCGACGATCGTCGGCCGGTTTCGGGTCGGTCTGACCGCCGACCACCGCTATGAAGGAACCCCGGTGCATCTCTTGGCCAGTGCTCGGATGTCCAAACTGGAGGTCATCAACTTTCACGGCTTTGGTAACTTGACGCCGGACTCCGCCACGAGCTTCTTCGAGGTGAGTCAAACCCAGTGGCAGGTGGCCCCCGCCGTCGGGCTCGCGTTGGGCCCCCGGAGCGACCTGTCGTTTGGGCCGATCGTACAGATGTCGGTTACCAGCGATCGGCCCAACCGGTTCATCACCACCGCGCGGCCCTACGGCGCCGGCCACTTCGGCCAGGCCGGCGTTCGGCTGAGTCTCCGCCACGACGTGCGGGACCGGCCCAGTAACCCTCACCGGGGGCTCTTGGTTGACGTGGCCGGGAGCTTCTTTCCCGCGGTTTGGGATGTCACGAGCCCGTTCACCACGGTGAACGGGAGGGCAACGGCCTACGTCACGCTGCCCGTCCCGGTGCATCCGATCCTGCTGGTGACCGGCGGCGCCACGAAGGTGTTCGGGACCTTCCCGTTCCATGAGGCCGCATTTATCGGCGGCCTGGGTACCATCCGATCGTTGGCGGCCCAGCGCTATCATGGAGATGCCTCCGAGTATGGAAGCGTCGAGCTCCGAATTCCCGTGGCCCGGTTTGCGTTCGTTCTTCCGTGGAACGTGGGGGTCTTTGGTGTGGTGGATGCCGGCAGGGTCTTTGTCCGGGGAGATTCTCCCGGTGGCTGGCACGCTTCCCGGGGGGTTGGGTTCTGGATCAACGTCCTGGACACCAAAGCCGCGAGAAAGTGTGTGCCGTTCGGCCGGGGTGGGTCGTGCTGACATTCATCAACCAATTTCGAGGAACCATGCCTCTTCTGTTCCGGCCCTGGCCGATTGCTTTTGCCCTCTTGGTGGCTCTTGCCTGCAAGCCAACCGTGCGGTTGACTCCGCCGCCCGCCAGCGCCAGCGCGGCGCAGGTGGCCTTGAGCGGCGCCTCCGTCTTGATCGGGACTGGGGACATTGCCCGGTGCGACTCTCCGGGAGACGAGGCGACCGCGGTGCTCGTCGACAGCGTCCTGCGAGCCGACAGCGCCGCCAAGGTCCACGATGAGGTCTTCACCGTCGGCGACAACGCCTATCCGGACGGCTCGGCCCAGAACTTCGCGCAGTGCTGGGGGCCGTCGTGGGGCGATTCAACCAAACTCATCATGAAGAACATCCGCCCGTCCCCGGGAAATCACGAGCATCTCACCGGCGGTGCGGCCCCGTATTACGAGTATTTCGGCAGTCGCGCCGGCTCGCCGAAGACCGGATACTACGGCTACGACATCGGGGCGTGGCGCGCCATCGTCCTCAACAGTGAGATCGTGGTGAACGGGGCGTTCTCGGACGCGGAACGGATGGCACAGGAAGCGTGGCTTAAAACCGAGCTCAGCGGCCACAGCCAGAAGTGCGTCGTGGCCTATTGGCATCATCCCCGATTCAGCTCGGGCTGGCACGGCAGCGATCCCCGGCTCGGCCCGGTCTGGCGATTGTTGTACGCGGGCGGCGTCGACCTGATCATCAACGGCCACGACCACGAGTATGAACGGTTCCTGCCCCAAAACCCCGAAGGTGTCGTAGATTCTCTCACGGGAATAACTCAATTGATCGTGGGAACCGGGGGGGGCGATTTGCGCGGATTTTCAAGCACGATCCTGCCCAACAGCGCCGTCCGGGTCGAGGGCCATTTCGGCGTCGTCAAGGTCACCCTCGGCGCCGCGGAGTGGCGGTCGGCGTTCCTCAGCACGGGCGGATTGATCTACGATCAGACCGGTGGTCAATGTCACTAGAACCACGAGCAAGGAGTTCGGCAGAATGCCCGTTCAGCTGACCCGTTTCATCCTGGGAGTGCTCATCGTCGCCCCGTCGCTCCCGGTCCACGCCCAGGCCCCGAAATTCGACTCGGCCACGGTGGCGCGGGCCAACAAGCCGATCCTCAGAACCGGCGAGCTCATCGGCGTGCTGGCCACGACGGGGGTGGCCATGGCCCTCGATCAGACGCTCCGCAACACGATCTACGATCCCCACGACCGCTTCGGCCGGTCCGTTTCCGATCTCGGGAACGCCATGGGCAACGGGCTCTACATCTATCCGAGCCTCCTCGCGTTGGCCGTCGCCGGCAAAGCCTTCGGGAGTCCGGGCCTCTACGGCGTCAGTTCACGGGCGCTCAAATCGGGATTGCTGGCCGGCGCGGGCGCTGTGGTCCTCAAGGCCATCGTCGGCCGGGAGCGTCCCGCCGCCGACAACGCGTTCAAATTCCACCCGTTCACGACGAACAACAAGTGGAGCTCGTTCCCCTCGGGGCATACCACGCTGGCGTTTTCGGTCGCTACTTCATTCGCTCGAGAAATCGACGGCAGCTGGGACGACGTGGCCTTCTACAGCCTGGCCACGATCACCGCCTATGCCCGAATGCACGATGACCGGCACTGGATGTCAGACGTGGTGTTCGGCGCCGGAGTCGGAATTCTCTCGGCCCGGTTCATCCATCGGCGGGAAGCCAAGCTCCTGCTCGGCAAAAACCTGGTGGGGGCGAGCCTGGGGTTCTAGAGGTTCTGCCGATGAGAACGTGGTTCCCAAGCGTTCCCCCCGCATCGGTTTCCAACTAGAACCATTGGCCGAGGCGGAGGTAGAGGGCGTGGCGGCCGGTGGTGGTGACGCCGTAGGCGACGTCGATGGGGCCGGCCGGCGTGCTGGCGCCGAAGCCGAGGCGAGCGCCGGTGAGCCAGTCCGGTGAGGGGGTGTCGGGGGACCAGGCGCGACCGGCGGCTACGGTGAGCCGGACCTCGATCGGGCCTTTGATGGAGTGGCTGGCCCGGAGGGAAGCGAAGGCTTCGCGGGAGCCCCGCATTTCACCGAGGTGGAGGCCGGGGAATCCTTCATCGCCGCCGAGGACCCAGGTGCGCTGACGAGGGAGGCTGGTGCCGCCGTAGCCGAAACGCAGCTTGGGCAGGAGACGGAAGCCGCGGTGTTCAACCGGCCAGTCGGTGGTGAGGCCGACCGATTGGAACCCGCTGGTGATGATCGTCTCGCCAACCATTTGGGGGCCGGATCGGCCGTTGCGTTCGAATCGGGCCGAGCCGCCGAAGCCGGATTTTCCGCGGGTGGCCTCCCCGCCCCACGCCAATCCGTCGGCGCCGAGTTTAACGCGCCACGACTCGTCGATTCGGAACTCGACAGCCGCTTTCAGGTGGGCCTCGCTGGTTCCGATCAACGGCGCTTCGACCCCATTGGGCCGGAATTGGCGCAGGTTCTCGGTCCGGATCCGGAGGGTGGTGATCGGGGTGAGCCGAGACCAGCCCGCGTCGAAGTGCCAGAGCGCCGCGGCGTAGAGCTCTTGCTGGAAGCGGCCGAACGAGAGCAGCCCGCTCCCCTCGAGGGTGGTGCCGAACATCCGCCGGTCGAACAGGCCGGCCCACCCGCGGAGGCCCATCTCGTGATCGTACGCCGCGCCGGCGCCGCCGACGGTGCTCGGTGACCGGATCGGTTCAATATCAAAGGAGACGGTATCGGCGGTACCAGTCGGGTTGAGCCACACACCGCGAAGCGCTTCCGCGTCGGCCAAGCCGATCAGCCGCTCGCGGAGTCGGGAGGACACCAGGGGGGTGCCGGGATCGAGCCGGAGCATCCGGGCCACCAGGGTGCTATCGGTGGCGGACCCATTCGTCACCCGCCATCCCGACAAGGTGCCGGGCAGGTCCGGCGTGATGAGCGGCGGCGCTCGTTCGAGGCACTGGGCCCGCGCCATCGTCGTGTCGGCCGCCAGCCGACCCCGGCGGAGGATGGTCTCGACGGTGGCCGGGGAGAAGTCAAGGCTTCGGAATCCCTGGACCTCGGGTCGGATCATCACGTCGCCCGGGCGAACCGGTGCGAACGGCTGTTGAAACAGAAACCCGACCAGCTGATCGGCCAGGGCAAGCGGCGATTCGACGTCGAGCACCGAGGCGGCGCGCTCGGTGACATCGGAGACGATGACCCGCTCAGCACCGGCGGCCCGGGCCTCGAGCACTGGGATGTTGGCCGAGAGACCCCCATCGACCAGGATCGCCTCGCCGACGACCACCGGCGGGAAGATCAGGGGAATCGCGCTGCTGGCCCGGACCGCCCGGGCCAAGTCGCCGTCGGACAGGACCACGGTGCGGCGGTCGCGGAGGTCGGTGGCCACGGCCAGGAACGGAATCGGGAGCCGGTCGAACCGCCCCCGGGCCAGGAGATTCCCGCGGAGCATGGCGGCATTGAGGCGCGCGTTAGGTTGGGTCTCGTCGACCACCCCGGTCTGGAACGCGAAGCCATGTTGGCCCCGGACCATGAAGAGGATCGGGATCCGCTGGTCCCACGGGTGGGGCGCGGGGGTCCGGAACCGGCTCACCACTTCGGAAATCGGGAGGCTCCGGGCCAGGGAGTCGATCTGGCGAGCCGTGTAGCCGCTGGCGTAGAGGGCACCGACGATGGCCCCCATGCTGGTGCCGACGATCAGATCCGGTCGGACCCCGAGACTGTCCAACACATGGAGGACGCCAATGTGGGCCAGGCCTTTGGCCCCGCCACCGCTCAGCACCAAGGCAGTCTTGGCCGGCCGGCATTCCTGGGCCGGCAGGGCACCGACGAGCCCGAGCAGCAACATGACAAGACAACGGGTCACCTTCATGCCATGAAAGTAACCCCGGCGGCCGCCTAACGGCCGACGCCGACCAGGCTCTGAATCTTGTGGAACGTCGCAAGCGGAATGATGCGGCGCCCGACCAGTTCGAACTCGGACTTGTACGGGCGTCCCCGAACGATCCGGTCGGCGAACAACTGGCCGATCCCGGCGATCCCGGCCAGGTCATCGCGACTGGCCCGGTTGACGTCCACCATGCCGGCCGGCAAGGGCTCCACCGCCGACGGACCGGCCGCCGGGGGCACCGGACTCGCGTAGAGCCGATGCTTGATGGCCAGATAGACAGCCGTCGGCATGATCTGGCGTTCGACCAGTTCGGCGCGGGCCCCAAACGGCCGGGCCCGGTAGATCTTCTCGGCGTATTGTTGCCCGATGCCGGGGAACGAGCGGAGTTCAGACAGGCTGGCAGTATTCAGGTCGATCACGCGGGGGTCGGCCCGGCCAACCAGCGCCAGGGCCGCGACCAGCGTCGTGGTCAGCAGGGACATCGGGTGCTCCTCGTTCGTCGTGGGTGGTGCTACGTACCTCCTTCCTTGACGCGGCCATGGCAGAAAAGGTTGCAGCTACCGGTGAAACGGGCACCCCAGCGCCTGCCGGAGCAGCGCTGAGGATTCCCGAAACCCGCCGGTCCGGGCACTCAGCGGATGGAAGTTCACCAACGGGCCGGGCGCCGTGCCGAGCGCCGGTTCCGGCCAGCTCTCCCAGGTCCGTTCCAGTGCTTCGGGGTCACGCGGTTCCCAGGTATCGTCATCCGGCGGACCGAACGCCACGACCCAAGTGCCCCCGGGCCGCGTCGGTACCTCGACGACCAGCCAGGTTCGGAGGCCGGTTTCCGGGCAGCGTCCGGAGAATCCGACTCGGTCCGGCGCGGCCTTTTCGAGGTCGGGCCCGACGGCGGCCCGAATCCGATGCGGCATGCCGCACGCCGGACACCGTTGCGTCACCATGGTTTCGAGGTCGATCGTGGCAGCCGTCATCGTCATCTCCCGTGAGTGTGGTCTCGACGGGAACACATTACGAATCGGCGGAACAAACAACAAGTTGGGAAAAAACCTTGCTCGTCAGCTGGGCGTGATCACGTCCTCGACGCTGGGCGCGCCGGGCTGGCTCATCCGCTCCATGCTGAGCGCCTGAAGGGCCCGCACGTTCTTGATGGCCAGGGCTTTCTCGAGTTTGACCCGATGAAACTCCACGGTCTTGGTCTCGAGGCCCAAGAGATCGGCAATTTCTTGCGTGGTCTTGCCGTGGCCCATGAGGACGAACACTTGACGTTGGCGGCGGGACAGGATGTCGAGGGGGTCGGTGAGCCGGGTCGACACATCTTGCAGCGGCCGGCTCCGGGTCTCGAACTTGGGATTCCGGTAGGTCCCCCCGGCCAGCACCGTGTCGACCGCCGCGAGTAGGTCGGTGTCGGACGAGAGTTTGATGACGAACCCCGACGCGCCGGCGCGGAATGACTCATCGGCGTAGATCTTCTCGGCTTGCATCGAGACGATGATGACCTTGGGCGCCGGCACCAGCCGGACCAGGTCACGACAGACATCGAGACCCATTCGGTTCGGCAAATTCAGATCGAGGAGCACCAGATCCGGCCGGTGGCGTTCGACGGCCTCGACGGCCTTGGCACCGTCGTGGATCAATCCGACGATATCGTAGCGCGGTTCGAGCATGGCCTTGAGCCCCTGCGCAACCAAGGTATGATCTTCGACCAACAGCACCCGTTGCCGCCTCATGCCTTGCCTCCTTGGCGCGGAACCCACGCCGTGAGCGTCGTACCCCGGCCCGGCTGGCTGGTCACCGACACGTGACCCTGCACCGCCCGGAGCCGCTCGTTCAGCCCGAGCAGGCCGAGGCCTCGGGCAACGGTCCCGGATTCCGCCATCCCCGCGCCCCGATCCTCGATCGCCACATACACGCCGCCGTCTCGCTGCCCGACCCGGACCGTGGCCTCCGACACCCCGGCATGGCGAACCACATTCCGGAGCCCCTCCTGAGCGGTCCGAAACAGCGACAACGCCGCGGCGGGGGTGACGGCACCGACGTCGGCGCCGGGATCGGTGACCACGGTAACGTGGAGGTCGTCTGACACCGCCATATCGGTGGCGAGACTTTGCAGGGCGTTCGGCAGACCCAGGTGATCGAGAATCGCCGGGTGAGCTCGGCGGGCCATGGCCCGGACCTCATCGGCCAGATCATGGAGTTCCTCTCGAAGACCCTCGATCCGCTGGCTCACGGCGTCGTTCGGATTCGGGATGATCCGGCCCAGGGCCGAAAGCTCTCCGCCGATCAACGCGATCCGCTGAATGACGTCATCGTGCAGTTCTCGGGCAATCCGGGCCCGTTCGGCGTCTTGGGCCTCGACCAATCCCTGACTGAACCGCCGGCTCTCCTCAACCTGTTTCCGCTGGACGGTGACGATCAGCCGAATGACCGTGCCGATCACGATGAACACCAGGGCGCTCGCGAGGAGATAGACCCAAATCAGGCCGAGCGGCGCATTGGTTGGCATCTACGCAACCTGGGCGGCCCGGAGCCGCCAGAGACCCCACGCGATCATCAAGTACCCGATGACATTGCCCACGGTATTGACGATGAACGCAGCCAAACCGAGGTCGTCACGGACTCCGAACACCTGGGCCCAGAGCGGGTCGAGAATGACGCCGGTCCCGTAAATGACCATGATGCCTGACGTCGCCCAAAACCACAGGTGGTCGGTCCAGCGGCTTTCGGTGGCTTGGACCCGGCCCACCAAGGTGTACCCGGCCGCCCCGACTTTGACGAGGCCGGCAATCGGAACCGAAATAAAGCTGAACGCCGCCGCCCGGCCCTGAATCCACTGGGCCCCGAGCCACGCGAGGAGAAATCCGGCCAGCGTCCACGCCACCACCCGGCGTCGATGCGCCGTGGGCTGCCACCACCAGAACGCCACCAAGATCAGCAGGGTCTCTGACAGCAGTGACGCCTCGTTCAGGAGCCGATTCGACCGGCCGGCAAAGACCAGCCAGAGCGAGAACGGAATGAACGCCGCGGAAACGCCAACCGCGGCGACGAGCCACTGGCCGCCGCGATCGAGCCGCCGCCAGCGGAACGCCCCGAATGCCGCCACCAGCACCATGGCGGCGGTGATCAGGTGGCCAAGGTTGAAGCCGAGCGGCACGTTTCGATTGGCCTAGAACGCCAGGATCCCGTCCTTGACGGGGGGACAGAACGGCGGGCAGCGGTACGGCAAATCGCCGATGGTACCCTTGAGGATGTTGTTGCCCTTGGCGTCAAAACCGCAGAACAGGACCGTGAACTCGCCCTTGTCGTCGAGGCCCGGATACATCCGAATCCCGACGCAGGCGGGGTGGCTCAAGATCTTGTCGAAGATCTCCCGGTTGTATCCGGCGGCTCGGCCCAAACCTTCCTTCGTTCCTAACGCGGTAATGGCTCGTTTCCGCATCCGAATGGCGGCGGCATGAGTCACCTCGTGCTGGCCCTTCTTGTAGGGATAGGGGAACGAGGTCTTCGGCTGCTTGGGCGTGGCCATGGGGCGGTCTCCGGCAATGGGACTTAAGAAGGATCAATCTCGATCACCTGCGGGAAAGAACAAGCTAGGAAAATACCTTGCTTTTTACGAGGCCCCCTCCGGGGTGCGCCGGAGCGAATCGAGCACCCGGCCGCCGGCCCGTCCGTCGACCGGCAAGCCGACTCGGGCCTGAAAGGCCTTGATGGCCTCCCGGGTCTTCGGCCCGAGCACGCCGTCGGCCGCCCCGATATCGTGTCCCCGGGCGATCAGCCGCTCCTGAACTTCCTTCCGCTCGGCCCGCGACAGACCCCGGTCGTCGGTCGGCCATGGGGTGACGAATCTCGAACCACCCCGGAGCCGGTCGGCCAGATGGGCAATCGCCAGCGCATACGACTCGGCGGCGTTGTAGGAGTAGATCACGTCGAAGTTCCGGAACACCAGGAAGGCCGGACCCTGGCGGCCGGCCGGCTCCAGAACCGCGGCGGAGCCCTTGCCGGTGAGAGGGCCGCCGCCGACCGGCTTGATCCCGAGGGCCGCCCACCGGGCCAGGGGCCGCCGATGGAGCCGGCCCGAGCGACCCCGATACCGCGGGGGCACCCGGACTTCATAGCCCCACGGGGCCCCGGTCACCCAGCCGTGGCGCTTCAGGTAGTTGGCGGCCGAGCCTAACGCGTCGGGCACCGACCCCACGATATCGCGGCGGCCGTCGCCGTCGGCATCGACCGCGAGCCGGACGAACGTGGTCGGCATGAACTGGACTTGCCCGAAGGCGCCGGCCCATGAGCCAACCAGGCGGGCCGGCGGAATATCGCCGCGCTCGAGGATCTGAAGCGTGGCGATCAACTCGTCGCGAAAGAACGCTTGCCGGCGGCCGAGGCAATACCCGGTGACCAACGACCGGACCAGGGGCCGTTCACCCATGATGCGGCCGAAGTCCGACTCGACGCCCCAGACCGCCACGACGGTGAACCGGTCGACGCCCGACGTCTTCTCGACCGACGCGAGCACCGGCCCCCATGCCTCGAGCCGCGCCGTGGCATCAGCAATCCGCTGACTGTCGACCAAAACCGCCAAGTAGTCCCAGATCGGGGTGGTGAATTCCGGCTGGTTGTCTCGCGCCACGACGATGCTCGAATCGACCGTGAACCCCGCCGTCGCCGAGTCGAACGTGGGGGCTGCAACACCCCGGGCCGTGGCGATGCGGCGGAGCTCGGCCACGCAGCCGGGGACCGGGGTGGCGAGCAGAGTGACCAGGACGAGGATCATCGACTACATCCGGAACAGATAGCTGGCCTTCAGAAAGAACCCGTCGCCGGTCCGGGCGAGATCGCCGAACTTGAACCGGCCGGTGTCGCGATAGCTCCCGCCGTAGCCCGCGAAGAATACGGTGCCCGGCGTGGGTTGAAAGGAAAAGAGGAAATCTGTCCGAAACCCGTTGCTCTCGGTTTGAGACGCCAGTCCGCGTTTGTAGATCCCGTCGCGAGGATCGAGGAACAGAATCGGGTCACCGGTCCGGCCCTCGTCGCGGAGGGCATCCCGTTTCGACGCCCGGTACTCGCCGACCACCCGGAGAAAGAGCGACCGGCTGAGCTGGTACTCGACGCGGAGCCTCGGAATATGGGTCACCGAGACCACCGACCCGTCGGACCGGCGCTGGAAGTAGGTCAGCACGTAAGTACCAAGGGCCCGGATTTGGCTGGTTGGCTGAAATTGAATCGTCGAGTTGAGGAAGAGAATGTTGGCGGGCGCCCATTCGAAGTAGTTCACGTCCGCTCCGAAGGTGGCGTTGATATCGACGGAGAACGGACCGACCCACGGCGTGCCGAGGGTGACACTACTGCCGTAGTTGTGAACGGTGGCGCCCCCCGGATAGGGAGCGACCGTATCGACGATGCCGGCCGCGCCGTGGCGCTCGAGGGCGTACCCCTGGAACAGTCGCCGGTCGTAGCCGAAGTACTCAAACCAATTGAAAGCCCTGAGACTCCAGCCGCCCCGGAACTCGAAGCTCCCAGTGAGAAAGAACTGCCGGTCCTGGAACCCTCGGCCCGCGACGAAATCATCGTAGGTCCATCGGCCGTTGGCGCTCACCCCGCCGGTAGCCCGGGCCACGAACGCACCCGGCTTCCCGTAGACCGTCCACGACGGCCCGCCCGAGATCGTCACGGCATCCGGAACCCCGATGAAACCGGCCGCGGCCTCAAAGGCATCACTGACACCTTCGAACTTGGCCTGGAATCCGAAGTGTTGCCCGGCCCGCCGAGCGTCGAGCTGCCAGAGCGGCGCCACATCCCGGTGCCCGTCGCGGGTCGTCACGCTGCCCACGACTTGGGCCGAGAGGGCGGTGCCGCCCGGGAGCACGACGCGGGTGTCGACCCCGCCGAGGTGACTGCTGAATCGCGGCTCGGTGCGGCTGGTGAAGACCAGGCCCGCCCGCGATCCGCCCCCCAAGTCTCGCTGGGCCCTGGCAATGGCGAAGAATGGCTGGTCGAGGCCGGTCCGCGAGGTCTCCCGGCCGTCCAGGGCAAGCATGGTGGCCACGGTCGTCCCCGAGACCTTGCCGGTGAGCTTCGCGGCGGCGACCGGCGCGGCGATCCGACGCGAGTAGATCAACTGGTTCGGCGTTGCGAATTGTTCGATGCCTTCCAAGAAGAACGGGCGCTTCTCGGCAAAGAACAGAGCCCGCCGGGGATCGGTCACGATTTGGCTGGCATCGGCTTCGACCTGGGAAAAATCGGGGTTGACCGTCCCGTTCATGGTGAGATTCGGGGTGATGCCCCAGCGCACGTTCCCGCCGATTTCCGCCGCGTTGTCGTACCCAAACCGACCGAGTCGCGCCGGGTCAGGGGCTCCGGTGGCGCGGGCGGTCACCACGGGGTTCAGATCCATCACGATCCCGCGCCGGAGCCCGGTGAGCCCTTGGAGGGTGCCGGCCTGCCGAAGAAAACTCGGCGCGGCGCGGATCGCCGGCGCCCAGGAGTCCTCATGCCCCGACGCCTGAGTCCGCCGGATGATGTGGAGACCCCAGTCCTGCGACTCGGCGGATTGGTACCGAAGGGTCTTGAAGGGAATCCGAACTTCCACCTCGAAGCCATCGGCGGTCAACCGGCCCCGGGAGGCGAACACGAAGTCGGGACTCAAGTCGGTGGTATCGCGGCCGCCGTTGCTCCGGCCCTGCTCGGCTATCGTGCCGTCCTGCTGAACACCGAGCGGATTGACCGCAAAGACCAGCGCTTGATTGCCGTCGTTATAGGTCCCGAGGTAGAACTCGACCCGATCCTCATCCCCCAACCGATCCCGGTTGGCCAGGGTGGCCCGGACGCTCCCGGGGCGGGCCTTGGCCCGGACCCCGAAATGGAGGGCCGTCGGCGAATACCACACCAGGATCTCGGTCTCCTGCTCGGCCCGGCGGCCATCGGCCGGCGCGTACTGGGAGAACTCGGTCAGGCGAGCGGCTTGGGTCCACGCGGGTTCATCCAGGGTCCCGTCGATGGCAACGTTGGCTTCAAACCGTGGAACCGCGACTTTGAGCTGGCCCGCCACCCCGGAATAGGTCAGCGCCACGGTATCGGGCGCCACCGCGAGGGCGGTCACCAGTATTAACAGCATGCGATTCCTCTGAGGTTGGTCGCCGGTCCGCTCGACGGCGGCAGTCAAGATATCTACGGTGGCGGCCTCCTTGGAGTGACAGTCATGCCTTCGGGTTTCAGCGGACCCCCCGCTGAAACGGCGGCCAGGTCCGTTGAACGCCAACGGTGAGGGCGCTCCGACCACCGGCCAGCAGCCCGGTGGCCAGGTCAATCCGGAGGACGCCGAGTTGCCCATCGCCGGCCCCGAGCCTGAGCCCGAGCCCCCCGTCGAGATAGTAGTGGGCTCGGACCGAACCATCCGCGGCCGCCACCACCTTGGCTCCGTCGAGGAACCCACCCACGGCAACGACGACCGGGCCAACCCGATACACGGGATGGTCGGCGGCGAGGCCGGCGTGAATGATCGCCCGCGCCGTGCTCCGGCCCGTCAGCAGACCGCCGGGCCCCCGCGGCTCGGCCCGAAGCGGAATCGCCCAAGACAAGTTGCCGCCGGCGGTGGGCCAGGTACCAACCGGGGCGTTCGGGCTGACCCAATCGAATCCAAGACGGGTCGACCAGGCGGCCTGGGCCAACCCGAGGGACGAGGCCCAGATCGCGCGGGCCCCGCCCCGGGTATACGAGGGGTGGGCGATCAAAGCGATCGCCCGCTCGGCGCTCGCGATGACCCCGAACCGGTCGCCCCACGCCCGGTATTCAGCGCCAAGCGACGCCGCCAGATAGCGGCGATTCTCGGACCATCGCTCGACTCTGATTTCAGCCGACGGACGGAGGCTCGCGGTCAGCCAGCCGCCAAAACCGACGGCCGCCGCGCGCCGGGTCTCGTCGAAGACCGTGGTGTTCGAGAGATCGGGCACCAATCGCACCCGTTCCCAAGCACCCTCGACTCTGACGACTCCGCGGAATCCGAACCGTGCGGGCATCTCGACCCGAACGGTCGCCCGGGGGCGGGCGGCGTCCCACCGCCATTTGCCGCTCCAGAGTTCGCCGGCCCCGGTCGGACTGGCGATGTCCAGGCCCACCTCGTTCTGCGTCACGGCTCGGATCGCCCCGACCCCAATCAGGCGCCAGGCGCGGTCCACCATCGGGCGCTCGGCGACCGCGACTCGAACTTCGACCAGCCCGCCGGCCACCGGTTGGTACCGAACGGCCGCCCCGAGGAGCGCCGGCACCTCCATCAGCCGGCGCCGGGCCAGCGCGAGCCGGGAGGGCGTAAGCATCGTGGGTGGAGGCAGCGATATGACGTCGATCAGGTCATGAAACCGGATCCGTCGGGTTCCTTCGATGCGGATCAGGTCCACGGCCGGGCGGCCGATCTGGTTCCAGGCGGTGAGGGCACCGTCTTGGTCACCGGTCAGGTACCGACTGGTCGCGAGCAGTTGCCAGGCATATCGGTCGCCGGGCACCCGCGTGAGGTATTCGCCGGCAAGCCGAGTGACGCTGTCATGACGCCCTTGCTTGAACCGAATGCCGGCCCGTTCGCGAAGGACCAGCGGCTCCGCCGGGCAAGCCTGGCTGGCGCTGGTCAGCAGAAACTCGGCCTGATCCAAGCGATTCGCCGCCGCCGCGTCCACCGCTTGATCCAGCCAGGGACGACACGGCATCGAGTCGGGTGGAACCGGATCGGGGATGCCGATCGGCGGCGGGGCGGCGGATGGAGGTGGCGGGCGGATCACCAGAGTCCAGAGATCGGCCCCGGTCCACCGCGCCAGGAAGCGGGCCTCGTCCAGAATGGTATTGGGCGATCCGGCGGGGTCGTGGAAGACCACGCGGCCTTCACTCCAGCCGAGCACGACGACGTAGTGATACCGATCGCGGGCGACTTGAATGAGTGTGACCACCGGAACCCCATCGTGCAGGTGCCGGCGAACCAATTCCGGTGAGCCCAGCTCGACGGCAGCGTCCCACCCCCGGGCGCGGACGGCCGGTGCGAGTTCGGCCGTGAGGATTCCCCCTAACGCGGGGCGGACCAAGCCCGCATAGTCTTCGGCGTACACGCCCCGCCGTCCCCACCACCGCTCCACCATAGCCACCGCGGCCCCGCCGCAGAGCAGGACCGATTGGGGGAGGTAGGGGACGTCGAGGACAGCGGCGGGTCCGGCCGGTTGGACCAACGGCGGGAGCTGGGCCAACGCCGAGGCATGACCCAGTCCCGTTGTTATCCACCAGCCGCCGATCACGACCAGCCGCGCAACGCCTCGCATCCGGCCGGTTCGCGGCGCCCGCTACCTCGTGAGGAGGATAATGAGCAAGAGGGCGATGATGACGACCGTGCTGCTGATGATGATCGTGTCGGCGCCGCCCGCGAGGCCTCGGTCAGCCAGTTCGTCCCGTAGCCGCTGGAGCGACATGGGGTCGAGAGTCGCCACGCGGTCGGACAGATCCGCAGCGCTGACTCCCATCCCCTCGGCGGCGGCCCGGGCCTGGCTGGACGCAAGGAACCCCTGGACCACGTCGCGATTGCCGACGGGGCGTCCAGCAACCGCGGCGTCCAACTCGGCACCACTGACGGCGCTGCGGTCCTGGGCTGCAAGGGGTGCCGCGAGGCCGAAGCCGGCGGCGAGGATGAACACGGATAGTGCAATGGGTTTCGACATTCTGAACTCCTCGGAAGATGCGGGACGATCCGCCCCGGCCGTATCAGCAACGGAATTCTACGGGACCCGAACCGCCCCTCCAATCGATCCTTGGGACTGATTTGGGGCTAATTCGAATGGATGATGCCGACGATCTAGCCCGAATATCGACCAAGAAGACGATAGCGGTCCGATCCGGCCAACCCCAATTTGGTCAGGAACGAGAATGCTGCATACCGACCATCAGCCGACAATCAGTGGAGCACCGATGGACGCCGTCGACCAATTCGCCTCCCCGAAGGCTGTGCCGGCCACCCGCTCCGCGGGGTCAGCCGGTGATGACAAGGCGCTGTTCCGGCGATTGGGTCGGCTTTATGCCCTGGAACGACAATTGGCTTTCGATTTGCCGAGATACTTTCGCCAATGCACCGAGCTGTCGCTCCGCCTGGTTCTTTCGGACGAGCGGAAAGGCACCAGTCGCCAGTTGGTCCGCCTCGAGTTGATCATCCAATCCGCCGGTTATGGTACCGCGAGCCGTGGTGCCGGGCGCAGGAAACCGGCGGAGCTCCCAGTGGACGCCCACTCGGATGACGACTTCCCGAGGGGCGCTCCGCTTGGCACTATCGTCGCCCTGCTCTTGCGCCAGACCAAAGCGGCGATCGCGGAGTACCGGTCGGCCATTGCCACGGCCAAGCGGCTCGGCCTGCTCGCGATGGCGGACCTGTTGGCCGTATCACTGAACGAGAAGCAAGCCGCCGGCGTCGACCTTTCCAAGCTGGCGGCGGAGCCGTAGGTGTGGTAGGCCCGGGCCACTCGTCCCTACCCTGACGAGAGGTCCGCTTTCCACCGTCCGTGGCGACCTCCCCGGTCCCCGGGCGCCGTGGGGCCTATCCTCCGCTTCGATTCACCAAAGCTACACCCTGGTGGATCGAGGCGGAGCACGTATCGCCGGACTAGACCGGACCTAGCCGGTCGATTGATTGTGGCAGGACCGCACCGAGCTAGACTTGCACCGGGGCTTTGGCAATCGGCATTTCAAACGAAGGATGGCATCCATGTTAGGCACAATCGCAGTCATTCTGCTGGTGATGTGGGCGCTGGGCATGGTCGGCGGGTACGCCGCCGGCGGGTTGCTTCACATTCTGTTGGTGGCCGCCGTGGTCGTGGTCGTGCTACGGGTGGTTCAAGGACGGCGGGTCGTCTAGGGCGACCGGGTTACGGGGCGTCCGTCGTCGCCCCGCAACCCGCCACGGCGAAAACCACCACGAATCCGGCCCAAAGCACCATTCCGACATTCGCGACACTACCCGGCGCTTGGCCAGCGTAAAGTCGATGAGATACCCGGCAACCCACAGGCGCAGAAAGGACCAGCTCTCGAACGAATGGTCTCGGGTGACGGGTTTCACCATGAGGTACGGTATCGCCAACATCCTCAGGATCCAATCGATCATTGCATTGACCAGAACTAGATCGAAGGGACGAATCTCCACCGTTCGGTTGGCATCTCCACCACCGCCGGAGTAAACTCACACCCAGTTGTCTCGTCCGGCCCACGACCGGGCCCGCCCATCCACCCGAAGGCGCCGATGGATTCCGAGGTTCGTGCCCGCCGCGTGGTCGCATGGTCGGCGGGTGTGATCGGGGCGACCGCGCTGCTCGGCGCTACGATGGTGGCTTCCAACGACGGAGTGGTGGTGGGGCTCGGCATTGCGGTCGGCCTCCTGTTGGCGACCGCGGTGTGGCTGGTTCAGTCGAGCATCGGAAGCGCTCGGCAGGCTGAACGGGATCGATTGGCTCGCGCCCTCGAAACCGCGAAGGACGGCCTCTGGGAGAAGGACCTCCTGACCGGGATCGGGAGCCGCAGCGAAGCGATGTGGCGACGGCTTGGGTACACCATCGACCAAGTCCCCCCGGACGGCCAAGAGACGCTCTGGACCTCGCTCGTTCACCCAGACGATCGGGCCCGGGTGAGCGCGGCCCTGACCGGCCACTTGGACGGTGACGCCGACGCGTTCGAGGCCCAATACCGGATCGAGGCCAAGGGCGGCGGGTGGCATTGGATCGTCGATCGGGGCCGAGTGGTGGAGCGCACAGTGGACGGGAGTCCAGTTCGGATGCTCGGCATGTGCGCCGATATCACCGAGCAGAAACGAGCCGATCAGGCCTTGGCCGCCAGCGAGCAACGGTTCCGGATCATGTTCGAGAGCCGGCTCCAGTTCGAGAGCCTGCTCGATGGCGACGGAACGGTGCTCGAAGCGAATCGGACGGCTCTTTCCTATCTCCAGGCGGCAGTGCCCGACGTCCGAGGGAGGAAACTATGGGATACCCCTTGGTGGAGCGGATCGGAACGGGTTGAACGGCTCAAGGCCGCCCTCGACAGGGCTTCGCACGGCGAGACGGTCCGGTACGAGGAGCAAATCCGAGTGGGACCCGGCCGGTTGGCGCCGATGGCATTTTCCCTGACCCCGATTCTGAATACCCATGGCGCTGCGATCCAGTTCTTGGCCGAGGGCCACGATGTTCTCGACCGAAACCGGAACGACTCGGCGATGCGGGAGTTGACGACGCTCCGCATGATGGGCCGGTTCGCCGGTAAAGTGGCCCACGAGATCAACAACCCGTTGGCGGGAATCCAGAACGCCTTCCTCCTGATCAAGGATGCCGTCCCGGAAGGCCATCCGTACTTCCGGTTTGTCGGCGCGATTGAACGGGAGATCGACCGAATTGCCGCCGTCACCCGGCAACTGTACGAGACCTACCGGTCCGATGACGATGCCAGGGGCGCCCCGGTGGCCACGGTCATTGCCGACGTGGCCACCGTGCTCGGACAGGTCAACCACACCAACGGCGTCACGTTTGATATCGATACCACGGGGTCGCCCGCGGTCGTGTTGATTCCGAGCGGCCTGCTCCGCCAAGCGGTCTACAGCTTAGTGCAAAACGCGATCGAGGCCTCCCCGCACGGCGGGACGGTCACGGTCCGGGCCTGGACGGAAGGCGAGACCTTCTGGCTCTCGGTGCGTGACCACGGCCCCGGGGTGCCGGAGGAAATCCAAGGCCGGATTTTTGACGCGTTCGTGTCCACCAAGCTGGGGCCCACGATCGGAGGAATGGGCCTCGGGCTCTCCCTGGTCCGGCGCTCAGTGGAGGCGACGGGAGGCTCCGTCACCGTGCACAACGCCGCCGAGGGTGGGGCCCTGTTTACCATTCAGATTCCTTGCGGACCTCGACCAGGAGATTCACCGTGACCACGAAAGGCAGCATCCTCCTTGCGGACGACGAGACCACGTTCGCCGAATCGACCAGCGCGCTGCTGCGTCGCGAAGGATTCCAGTGCGAGACCGTGACGGACGGGGCCGAGGCCCTCGAGCAGGCGGCCACCGGCCGGTTCGACCTGCTGATCAGCGACCTCGAGATGCCCGGCAACACGGACTTGGAGATGGTGCGGCGGATCGGGGAACTGCATGGCGGATTACCGATCATCATCCTGACCGGGTTTCCCTCGGTTCGCTCGGCCATCGCTTCGATCGACCTCCCGGTCGCGGCCTATCTGGTCAAGCCGGTGCCGTTCGCCGACCTGCTCGTTCGGGTGGAGCGGGCGGTGTCCCGGTTCCGGTCCTACCAGGTTTTGGAGGGAGCCGAGCAACGGCTCAAAGGGTGGCGTCAGGAATTCGAGCAGGTTACCGCGATCCGCCAGCCGGAGCGGGCGCTACCGGCCCCGGCGGTCGACGTATTCCTCGCGCTGACGCTCAGAAACGTGATGGGATCACTCACGGACCTCGAACAGTTGAGCAAAGCCCTGGCCGGGCGGAGCGTCGCCGACGCCGAGCATCCATGTCAGCTCCTCAACTGTCCCCGTGGCGCCCAGTTGCTGGCCGCCGTGAAGGAAACCGTCGACGTCTTGGAGGCCACCAAGGCCTCGTTCAAGTCGAAAGACCTCGGCGATCTTCGTCGTCGGCTCGAGCTTTTGGTGGAGGTCGTCTGACCACGTTCGACCAAATGCTTGCGCGACCGGCCGAGGAGTGGTAGTATGATTGCAGGCCGACGAGACTAGATCGGTCGATCCTTATCGAGTGGGCGCAGCACGGCCCCCAAGATGAAGGCGCTACGAGGCTCCACGAGGAGCCAACGGAGGCGCCTTTTTTGTTTTATGGACGCAACCTGCAGAGGAGCTACCCATGACCGCAGTCGCAGAGATCAATAGCACCGCCCCCCGGATGATCGTCGTCGGTTTGCTCCCGTTTGATCATGATCTTACCGGGTTCGTCCAGGCCGCCGGCACGCCGCTCAACGGAGCGGGGCCGGGCCCCCAGTATCTGTCTCCGAGCATGACCCGCTCACTTCTCGGGGCACTTACACGGCAGGGCCAGACGGGGGGCACCCGATCGACGTCTCGAAGCGATCGTCTCACGTCGCGCGAGCGCCAGGTGGTCGATCGCATTTGCGAAGGGCTCAGCAACAAACAGATCGCGACCCGGCTTGGGATCGCCATTCATACGGTCAAGTGCCACGTCCACAACATCCTGGCCAAGCTTGAAGTCGACAACCGGGTTCAGGTCGCCGTGTTCGGGCGGAGTGGGGAACATATCGCGTGGGGACCGGAACTCGTCCAGGCTTGAACCACGTGTGGTACCATCACGCAGGATAACTCGGGAGGCGAACATGAACTGGGATCGCATCGAAGGCAATTGGAAGCAGGTCAAGGGCAGCGTCCGCGAACAATGGGGCAAGCTCACCGATGATGACCTCGACGTCATCGCGGGCAAGCGGGACCAGCTGGTCGGGAAGCTCCAGCAGAAGTACGGCCACACCAAGGACGCCGTCGAGAAGCAGATCGACGACTGGAGTGACCGGATCGACGCAGTGAAGACGCCCTAACCGGGCCGCCGTCGAAGGACGGCAGTAGACGACACACATTGGGACGCAACCGAGGTCCCACCCTTACCGCGAGGGCCAATAGGCCCCCGAGATGAAGGCGACATCCGGCTCCCGAAGGGGGCCGGGTTCGCCTTTGGTGTTTTACCGGCACCAATCACGCAGGTTTTGAAGGAGAGATACCGAATGCTGACTTTGAGGATCGTCCCGCTCGGCGCCGCGCTCTTGCTCGGCTGCTCGGGCGCCCAGACCAAAACGCCCGTCGTCACGAACTCCGACGAAGGGAAAAGCACGTCCGCTTCGGGTGACGCGGCGGCCAAACGTGGCACCTCGTTCGTCCGTTTCGTCAACGCCCTTCCCGGCAGCGGCGCCGTGGTCATGACCGCCGATAAGCGCGACCTGTTCGGCGGCACCGCCTACCAGGCCGTCACGCCATACATGGAGTTGGGCGACAATGTCGCGACCTTCTCGCTGCAGGCCCCCGGCACCGGCGCCGAGCTCGCGACCAATAGCGAAACGATGACCGACGGGTATCGCTATACGATCGTCGCGCTCTCCGACGAGAAGGGTGGCGCGTCGCTTCGGGTTCTCCGCGACGAACTCGTGCCGGACAGCGGCAAGGCGCGGCTTCGGATGATTCACGCCGCCCCCGGTCTCGAGGACGTCGATTTCGTCGCCCAAGGCTGGAAGGACCCCGTCTTCAACAACATCAGCTACTCGACGGAGGCCGGCTTCAAAGACGTTGATCCGGTCACGGCGACGTTCGAAATCCGGCGGGACAAGGGCGGCGCCCGGTTGGTCACGGTTCCGAAGATGGTCCTGACCGCGGGCCGGTCGTACACCATCATCCTCACCGGGACGTCGCCCGACAAATTGAGCATCATTACGTTCGATGACACGGTAACCCCCAGTGCCGTCGCCGCCGCGGTGCCGAAATGACCCGGTTGGCCGCTCGCATGGTGGTCGTGGCCGCCGCCGGACTTCTCGGCTGGGCCCCGAGCGCGAACGCCCAGTCCGTGAGCGTCACGCCGTGGTTCGGGATGTACGTGCCGACCCAGAACTCGTACTCGTTACTGGGAACCGACATCAAACGCCGGAACAGCTTCATCGGAGGCGGCCGGCTCACGATCTGGGGCAAGAGCCCGGTTGGCGTCGAGTTCAGCGCCGGCATCGCTCCGGCCCGCACCACCTTCGCCGGGGCCGTGGTCAACGGCGACCGAAACACCAACGTCTTCGTCGGTAGCGTGAAGCTTGCGTTAGGCCTCAGTCAGGCCACCTCGCCGGTGGGTATTCACATCGGCGTCGGTCCGGCGATCATTCGCCGGGGCCGCGACGTGCTTCATCAGGATCGGAGCGTCACCGACCTTGGCGGCGTGGTCGGCGTCGGGATTCGGCTTCCGTTGGCCAGCCACGTCGGGCTCCGGTTCGATGCCGAGGATTACCTGTACGGCGGGGACTTCGACGGCAGCAAGAAATTCCAGAATGACCTCGCCCTGAGTGTCGGATTGTCTCTCGGGTTCTGATCGGGACCCGATGACGACGCCGGCGCTCGAGCCTTCTCCCGCCAAACTGCCCGCGGACCCCCAATCCGCGGGCTTCGGGAATCACGGTCTGCTCCTGACGTTGATTCTGTTGCTCCTGGTGGTCGAGGGTTTGCAACTGGCGTCATCACTCCTGCTCCCGATCGCGATTGCGCTCCTGCTCATGTTCCTGCTCAGTCCACCGGTGCGCTGGCTCCAGGCCCGGAAGGTTCCGGAGAGCATTGCGGCCGCCCTCGTCGTCTTTGGGACCGTGGGTGTCATCGGCGCCGGCACCGTGTGGCTGGCCGACCCGGCGGCCGAGTGGCTTCGGGACGCGCCCGCCACCATCAGCAAGGTCGAGACGAGGCTTCGGAAACTGACCCGGCCGCTCAGCGGCCTCCAAAAGACCGCCGAGAAATTGCAGCAAGCGACGACCGCGCCGGCCGGCGGCCAGGCTCCAAAGGTCCAAATGCAATCGCCCGGGGTGTTGGCCCAGATCGGCGGCACCACCGCCAACGCGGCCGCCTCGACATTGACGGTGGTGTTTCTGACCTATTTCCTCCTGGCGTCGGGCCGTCTCCTTCGGGTGAAGGTCAGCCGAATGGTCGGGGATAGCGAGCGCCGCGATCGGCTGACCAAGGCACTCGGCGAGATCGAAGGGCACATGTCCCGCTATCTCGTCCTCAACACCATCATCAGCCTCTTCGTGGGCGGGGCCACCTGGGGTCTGCTGGCCGCCGTCGGCATGCCCAACGCGATGCTGTGGGGGGCGGTGGCCTTCGTGCTGAACTACGTGCCATACGTCGGCGCGCTCGTCACCCTGGCCCTGATCGTGGCATCGGCCCTGGTGGCCTTCGACGACTCAGGGCGGGTGCTCCTGGCCGGCGGCGGTTTCTTTGTGATCAACTTGCTGGAAGGGAATCTGATTACGCCCTTCGTGCTCGGCCACAAGATGCCACTCAACATGGTGGCCATTTTCGTCTGCCTGCTGTTCTGGGGCTGGGTGTGGGGTATTCCGGGCGCCATCATCGCCGTTCCGCTCACGGTCATGATTCAGGTGATCTGCGCCCACGTCGGGCGGTGGCACCGGGTCGCCGTCCTGCTCGGCAACTAACCGTGGCAGCCGCCCGAGGCAGATCCCTCCTTGGATCGAGTCCTCAAATGGTCCGCAAGAGTGATAGTCGCCGGCTCCTGGCGACAACATATTGGACGTCACAGGTCACGACCGGCTCGAAAGGCAATGTATGAGATTTGCAGTCATCAGCGCGGCGCTTCTGATGCAAGCCGCCGCCAGCACACCGGCCCGGGCCCAAGCGACGCCCGAAGGCCTCCGGGCCGGCGACATGGTCCGACTCAAAATCTGGCGCGAGCCCGATCTCTCGGGCGATTACCAGGTCGACGAGCACGGCGATGTCGTCTTTCCGAGAATCGGTCCGCTGTCGATTTCGCGACTCTCCGCCGACTCGCTCAAGCGCCTCTTGATCCAGCGGTACACCGTCTACCTCCGGGACCCCTCGATTGAGGTCGGGCTCTTCCGGCGGGTCAACGTACTCGGCTCGGTCCGCTCCCCCGGGCTCTATCACGTCGGCCAAACCGAAACGATCGGTGACGCCCTCGCGAAAGCCGGCGGCGCCACACCGGAGGGCCAGTCCGACCGAGTCGAACTGCTCCGCAACGGCGCGCGGGAGCCGACCACCCTCCAGCGCGACGCCGTGCTCTTCCGGTCCGGGGTGCAGTCGGGCGACCAGCTCTTCGTTCCGCAGCGAAGTTGGTTCGCCCGTAACTCAGGTCCCCTCGTCGGCGCCGGCATTACCGCCACCGCCATCATCATCGCGACCGTCATCAAGCCCTGAGACAATAACATGGCCCGCCTACTCCCATCGTATCCCGACGCCCCACCCACCCCGGCGAGTTCCACCCCATTCCCGGTTCCGAGCGGGTTGGGCCGGCCCGCCCTTCTGGGGATGATCTGGCGCCAGCGATGGGTCATGCTGAGTTCCGTCCTGACCGTCGTCGGGCTCGTGGCGCTCTACACCTGGCAGGCCCGGCCCGTCTATGAGGCCTCGAGTATGCTCCGGTTCACGCATGAGCAGCTCAACCTGCCTCAGCTCGTCGAACAACTCGCCACCGAGAACCGGATCAGCACTGAGATCGAAGTCCTCCGGGGCCGGACCGCGGCCGGGGTCGTGATCGATTCGCTCGGGCTCCGGGCCGAACTCCGATCGCCGCGGGGCGCACCGATCACCGGGTTGTTCTCGGTGCTCCGAGTGGACCCCCGGGCCGATACCGCGACGCTGATGGTCCGGGTGGACGGCGACACCGGGTATACGGTCTGGCAAAAGGGCAACGTCGGAACGAGCGTCCCGGCCCGCCTCGATCAACCCGTCACGATCGGTGGCGTGACCCTGGCCCTCGCGCGGGCAGCCGCGACCACACCGGACATCGAACTCCGCATCCTGTCCGAAGGCGCCGCTCTGAAGCGGTTCCAAACGGCATTGCGGGTCACTCGCCCCTCCCGGGACGCGGACCTGATCCAGGTCCGATTCCTGGCGGACGACCCCGAGGTCGCCGCCCGGGTCGCGAATCTCTTAGCCGACCATCTGATCCAATCCCGGCACACGGAACTCCGGTCTCGGGCCGGCCTCGCGGTGACGTTTCTCACCGCGCAGGTCGATACCCTGCGGACCCAGCTCATCACCGCCGAGGACAGCCTGCAGCGGTACCGGGAGCGAGCCCGAGCCGTCGATCCCCGGGAACAAGCCCGGACCCAGGTGATCCGGCTGGCCCAAGTTGAGGCCGACCGCGGCGGACTCGAAGCGGAACGGGGCGCGTTGGCCGCGGTGATGCAGCAGATCAACCGGGACGCGGCGGCCTCACCCAATGGGCCGTCTCCCTATCGCCGGCTGATCGGCTATCCGGCACTCCTCAAGAACCAGGCGGCCAGCGAGCTCTTGAGCAGCCTGGCGGTGCTCGAGAACGACCGCGCGGCCCTGCTCCGCCGACGGACCTGGCAAGATGACGACGTGAAGTCGCTCTCGGCGCGGATCGGTGAGCTCGACACCCAGCTCAAGAGTATCGCGACGACCTATCTCGAGGGGATGACAAACCAGGTGACGGGGCTCGACCGGGTCACCGGTCAGTTCGTACGGTCCCTGGATTCGCTCCCGAAAAAGGAAGTCCAGACCGCGCGCCTCGAGCGGGACGCGAGCATCCTGACCGCGCTGTACACGACGATGCAGACCCGGTTGAAAGAGGAGCAGGTCAACCAGGCCGTCCAGGATCCTTCGGTCCGGCTCGTGGACCCGGCCTACCCGGCTGACGAGCCGCTCCGGCCGAGACCCCTGACCAACCTGGCGCTCGCGCTGGTGCTCGGCGCCCTGCTCGGCCTCGCGATCGCGATCGGGCGCGAACTCTCCGACGGGTCGATCCGGTCCCGGGTTGACCTGCTGCGGGTATCCGGCGTTCCGGTCCTGGGCACCTTCCCGCGGGTCCCGATCGCCGCGGGCCGCGCGATGGCGCGACTCAACGGCAAAGCGGTGCCGCGGTTCGCGGGGCTGCTCCGGGCCACCGCGATTGAGCCGCCCCCGACCCGCCTCAATGGCGACCCAACGAGCGCGGAAGCCGCGGCACTCTCCCAGCGGTTGGTGTTGCAGAACAACGTCCCGGGAGCCTACGGCGAAGCGTTCAATCAGCTGCAGACCAACCTGGGATTGTCGTATCAGGATCGGCCCTTGCAGGTCCTCGTCTTTACGAGTCCCCTCCCGGGCGAGGGGAAGACCCTGACCGCGATCAACTACGCGCTGACGGCTGCCGCCCGGGGTGAGAACGTCCTCCTGATCGATGCCGATACCCGCTGCGGGATCATCAACCAGGTTTTCGGGGTAACCCGCCAGCCCGGATTGACCGAACTCCTCGCGGAGAGGACGAACGTCGAGAGCGCCGTCCGCCGGGTCTCCGTGAACCCGACCACGTCCATTGCGCTGTTGCCAACCGGCGAGCGCCTGACCGGTCCCTCGCGGGACTTCACGCTCGAGCGCCTCGCCCAGGCGGTCGGCACCCTCCGGGCCCAGTTCGACGTGGTGGTCATTGACAGTCCGCCCTTGAACATGCTCGCCGACGCCGCGCTCCTCGGTTCGGTGGCCGACGGCGTCATCCTTGTCGCCAGGGCGGGCCGGACCCAGCGCGCGGCGTTGGCGTTCGCGATGGACCAGCTGGTTGCCGTCCGGGCGCCGGTGCTCGGCACGCTCCTGAACGACATTGACCTGACCCAAGCCCAGTATGGCGATGGGACCTACCAGTATCTGGCCGGCGCCGAGAAGTACTATGCGGCCCACGCCTGACCTTCCGGTTGCCGATCATGGCTGACGCGACGCGTGACCGCCCGATGATGGCAGCGCCCGCCATGCGGAGGAGAGCGTCGACGACCCTGATCGCCGCTCCCCCGCCGACCGGCTGGCTGATCGCCGATGCGGTCTTGGGGGTCGTCCTGCTGTTGCTCGTGGTCATCGTGGGCAATGCCGACGGGATGCCGCGGGGCCTGAACGAGTTCCTGGCCGTTCGGATTTCGCTCAAGAACGTCCTGCTGCTGACCGGCTTTGCCGTCACCTGGCCCCTGGTGCTCTGGAGTTGCGGCCTCTATCGGGTCGCCCGGCTCCAGGATGGGAAAGGGGAGTGGCCTCGCCTGCTGGTGGCAAGCCTGATCGCCGGCCTCATCGCGATGATTTTTCCGTTGACCAGCCAAAGCGGCGCGGCCCAACCAATGCACGCGTTCATTTTCGCGATGATGGTGGCCCCGTCGGCCGCGGTGGTCCGAAGCGGAGTCCGGGCGGCCCGCCAGGGGACCCGGCAACCGCCCGCCCGCCGGACCCTGATCGTCGGGAGTGGCCCGAACGCGGCCCAGGTCTACCGCGGGTTCGACGCCAACCCGCTGGTGCGGCGGCAGGCCCTTGGTTTCGTGGATACCGACCCCCAGCCGGCCCTGGTCGCCACCGGTCTCCCGTACCTCGGTTCGGTCGATAGCCTCGAGCAGGTGTTGATGCGACTGGTCGTCGACGAGGTGTTGATCACCCTGCCGGTCAAGTCGCGATACGAGGAGATTCAGCGGGCGATCGGCGCGTGCGAACTCGTGGGGGTGTCGGCGACCTACCCCGCCCCGATCTTCTCGACCGGCCAGACCAACTCCCGAATCAAGGAGCACGCGATGGCGACCGTCATGGCGCTGCCGCTGGCCCATTATGACGCCCGCCATGGAGTCAAGCGGGTCATCGACATCGTCGGTTCCGCCGTCATGCTTCTGGTGCTCTCCCCCCTGTTCGCGCTGGTCGCACTGGCCATTCGGAGCACCAGTCCCGGCCCGGTGTTCTTCCGGCAAGAGCGATTCGGATTCAGGCGGCGGCACTTCCATATGCTCAAGTTCCGCTCCATGGTGGACGGCGCCGAGGCGATGCAGCCCGGGCTCGAAGCGCACAACGAGGCGGCCGGCCCGATCTTCAAGATCAAAGCCGACCCGCGGATGACCCGCATCGGAAAATTTCTGCGGCGCTCATCGCTGGATGAGCTTCCCCAACTCTGGCATGTCCTGACCGGTGAAATGTCGCTGGTCGGGCCCCGGCCGATGTCGCTCCGGGATGTTGCCCGGTTCGAGGACCCGTGGCTGATGCGGCGGTTCAGCGTCCGCCCGGGGCTGACCTGCCTCTGGCAGGTAAGCGGGCGCAGCAATCTGACCTTTGCCCAATGGATCGCGCTCGATCTCGAGTACGTCGACCGCTGGTCGTTGGCCCTCGATGCCAGTCTCCTGCTCAAAACCATCCCGGCGGTGCTCAAGGGCACGGGGGCGCAATGACTTCACCTTCAGCATGTGATCGGCAGGCACCATGTCCGTTGTCGTCATAACCGGCTCCGCTGGACTCATCGGCTCCGAGGCCGCGATGCATTTCGCCGGCCTCGGCGCCACGGTCATTGGCATCGACAATGACCTGCGCCGCCACTTCTTCGGCGATGAGGCCTCGACGGAATGGAACCGCCACCGGGTGCAGCAAGCTCTGGGGGCCAAGTACCGCCATCACCATCTCGACATCCGGGACGCGGATGCCTTGAACCGGGTCTTCCGGGAAGCTGGGTCCTCGATTTCGGCCGTCATCCATACGGCGGCTCAGCCGTCGCACGATTGGGCCGCCCGGGATCCGCAGATGGATTTCACCGTGAACGCCAACGGTACCCTCAACGTGCTCGAGGCCACCCGGCAGTTCGCGCCGGAGGCGGCGTTCGTCTTCACGTCGACGAACAAAGTCTACGGCGACACGCCAAACCGGCTCCCGTTGGTGGAGGAGGAGACGCGTTGGGAAATCGCCGCCGACCATTCGTACGCGCCGGGCATCCGGGAGGACATGTCGATCGACCAGACCCTCCACAGCCTCTTTGGCGCCTCCAAAGTCGCGGCGGACGTGCTGGTCCAAGAATATGGCCGGTATTTCGGTCTCCGGACGGTCTGCTTCCGGGGCGGGTGTCTGACCGGACCGAACCACTCCGGCACCGCGCTCCACGGCTTCCTCGCCTACTTGATGCGTTGCACCATGACGGGAACGCCCTATGTCGTGAACGGCTACGGCGGCAAGCAGGTCCGGGACAACATCCACAGCGCCGATCTGATCGCCGGTTTCGACGCCTTTTGCCGCGCGCCCCGCCAGGGCGAGGTCTACAACATCGGCGGCGGACGGTTCAGCAACTGCTCGATGCTCGAAGCGATCGCCGAAAGCCAGCGGATCGCGGGCCGCGAGCTCCAGTGGACCTATTCGGATGTCAGCCGAGTCGGCGACCATATCTGGTGGATCAGCGACAACCGGCGGTTCGCCGGCCACTATCCGGAATGGCGCCTCCGGTATGACGTCCCGGCGATTCTCGAGGAGATCTACGAGCACAATCGCGACCGGTGGCGCGCTCCGAGCGACGCCGGTCGGCTGGTTGGCGTGTAGGAGGACGGTCATGGTGGCACGTGCGCCTGACGGGACGCCGGGCGAGTCGCTCCGGGTCCTGATGCTCCACAACTTCTACCAGAGCCGGGGCGGCGAGGACCAGGTGTTTCGGGCCGAGAAGACGCTGCTGGAGGATCACGGGCACGAGGTGATCACCTACACCGCCCACAACGACACCATCGCCGGGATGGGGAACGTGGCGCTGCTCCGAGGAACCTTCTGGAACCGGGACGCCTATCATCGGATTCGGGCCCTGATCCGGAAACATCGGCCGGAGGTCCTCCATGCTCACAACACCTTTCCCCTGATTTCGCCGTCGGCCTACGCCGCCGCGCGGGCGGAACGGGTGCCCGTGGTCCAGACGCTCCACAACTACCGCCTGATCTGCGCCAACGGGATGCTGCTCCGCGACGGCGTCGTCTGCGAGCGCTGCGTGGGGCGCGCCGTCCCCTGGCCCGCCGTGACCGGGCGGTGCTACCGGGGCAGCGCCACGGAAAGCGCCATCGCCGCCGGGATGGTTTCGTTTCATCGGGTCCGCGGCACCTGGGCGAAGGACGTGGATGTCTACGTCGCGCTCACCTCGTTCGCGCGGGACAAGTTCATCGCTGGCGGCCTGCCGGCTGACCGGATCGTGGTCAAGGCCAACTTCGTCGCGGATACCTGGGCGAATCAGCCACTGGAGCCGCCTGGCGACCATGCCCTGTTCGTCGGTCGGCTGTCGCCGGAAAAGGGCATCGCGACGATGCTCGACGCCTGGCGCGCCTCGGCCGAGTTGCCCGGGCTCCGGGTCATCGGGGACGGGCCGATGCGGAACGATGTCGCGGCGGCCGCCGCAGCCGACCCGCGGATCGTGTGGCTGGGCGAGCAAACTCCCGAGCAGGTGCGACAAGCGATGCGCCATGCCGCCGTCCTCCTTGTGCCCTCGCTCTGCTACGAGGGCGCGCCGCTGGTGATCGTCGAGGCCTTCGCGGCGGGACTCCCGATCATCGGGACCGCCCATGGCGCTCCCGGCTCGCAGATCGCGCCGGGCCTGACCGGGCTCCTCCACCGGCCGGGCGACCCGGACGACCTCGCGCGCCAGGTCAACGCGTACCACGCGAATGCCGGGACCATGTCCCTGATGCGAGTCCGGGCAAGACAGGAGTATCTCCAGTCCTACAGCGCCGGCGCCAACTACCGGATGCTGCTTGCCGTCTACGACCGGGCCCGGAGAGCCGCCGGAGCCACGGTCAAAGGGCGCAGGTCCCAGCTGGAAGCGACCTCGACATGATCGGACCCGGCGCCGTACAACCAGCCCCCTCCTACGGAGTGATGGACCACTCCCTGGGGGCCAAGGGCCAAACGCCGCCAGTTGTTCGCGGTCTGCCGCCGGACGGCATAATGGCATCCTTCGCGGCCCCGGCCCCGGCCCGTCTGGACCGAGCCACCGACACCGTGGTGGTCCTGATCGCGACGTTGCTACTCCTCTCGACCATTCAGTCCCTCGGCACCGAACGCGGGACCATTGCCAGCACCGCCGCCATGGATCCCCTGGCGCTGTTCAAGATGGCGGTCCGGTTGCTGGCCCTCGGGGCCTCGGTCTACTTGTGGCGGCGGTCGCCCGGCAGTCTTCGGGCCAGCTTGTCGAGCCCCACGATCTGGTTCTTGGTCTTCTTCGGCCTGGCGGCACTCACCGCCTTCGTCTCGGCCAATCCATTCGTGTCAGCCAGTCGGGCCCTGAGTTTCGCGATCGTGCTCATCTTCGCGACGTCGGCGGCCGCCAGTTACGTCCGGCAAGGAAGGGAGGACGCCTACTGGAACGGTGTCTGCCTGCTCCTGCTGGCCACGACCGTGCCGTTCTTTGCGATGGTCGTCTGGAGGGGGCGGGTGGTCGAGTCCTATGACACCGTGGCGCGCCTCGGCGGCGTGTTCCAGCCCAATCAACTCGGGGCCCTCGCCGGCATCGTCGGGTTGACGGCCATCATGCGGCTCCGCCGGTGGAGGCTCGTGGCCCTCTCCGCCTGCCTCCTCCCAGTGGCGGCCTATGTCGCCATTTTCACGTTGTCGAGGGGGTCGTGGATCGCCATCGTGGCCGGATTACTGGCCGCTTGGTGGTCGGTCCCGCGGCTCCGGCTCTGGACCCTGCCGGTACTCGGCATCCTGGTCACGTCCACCCTGCTCGGCATCTCAACCGGCGTCGTCGACCCCGACCGCGGCGTGCTCGCCGCCGTGCAGCGGGGACAGAGCCGGACCGAACTCTTGTCCGGGACCGGCCGGACCGGCCTCTATACCTATATGCTGGAGCGTCAGTTTCCCAAGCGACCGCTGTTGGGGTTCGGGTTTCAAATGCTGTCCGAAGAAGACGTCGGCGGTGACCCCAAGCCGCTGGACACCGCGATTGCCCGGGAACTCGGCTGGCCCGCGGAGCAGGGGCACAACCTCTTCCTCAGCACGCTGATCGGCACCGGCCTGATCGGGTTGAGTCTCTTTCTGGTGGCGATCGGAACCCTGCTCTGGCAGGTCGCCGGAGCCGCAAGATTGGGAGACCCGATCGCCGGCGACCACCTCGTGCTCCTGGTCGTCATCCTCGCTCACGCGATGGTGGACACCACCTTGGTGACGGGCGTCGACCATGCCTTCCTCGTCGTCAGTGCCGTGACCGGGTTGGCCTCGGCCCGCCTAACGCTGAACCAGCGGCTCGCCCGGGAGCCGATCGGATCCCGGGTGTACGCGCGCCCGCCGACCTCGCCCGTTGCGGGCCGGAGTATTCAATGCTGATGAACCAACCGGATCGCTGCGCCATGCGTAAGCGCAACGTGCTTGGCGTGATGGTCACGGCCATCGAAGCGCCCCAGGCGACCGCGGAGATTCTCGAGGCGGCCCGGACCCGCCGCGGACTCAGCGTCACCGCGACCGCCGTGCACGGGCTGATGACCGGAGTGCAGGATAGCGAGCAGCGGTATCGGCTCAACCAGTTCGACATGGTGTTGCCGGACGGTCAGCCGGTGCGGTGGGCGTTGAACCTGCTTCATGGCTCGGGCCTCCGGGAACGGGTCGCCGGACCCGACCTGATGTGGAGAGTCTGCGAGGCGGCCGCGGCGGAACGATTGCCGGTCTATTTCTACGGGAGTACCCCGGACACGCTGCGGAAGCTCGCGGACCAGCTCACCCTTCAGTTGCCGAACCTGATCATCGCCGGCGTCACGTCTTCCCGGTTCCGCCGCCTGACCCAAGCGGAGGCCGAGGCCGACGCCGCCACGATTCGCGCGAGCGGGGCCGCCGTCGTGTTCGTCGGGCTGGGCTGCCCGCGCCAGGAAGTGTGGGCCTACGAGAACCGAGACCTGGTGGGCCTGCCGGTCATCGCGGTTGGTGCGGCATTCGATTTTCACGCCGGGACGATCCCGCGGGCTCCCCGAATCCTCGGACGCCTCGGCCTCGAGTGGGTCTTCCGGCTGGCCCAGGAGCCGCGCCGCTTGTGGCGGCGCTACCTGCGGCTCAATCCGCTCTTCCTCGGTCTGCTGGCCCTCCAGGCTGCCCGGATCAGGCGCTTCGATCCCGGCAACCCGCTCGCACCCCAAACAGCGGAGAGGTACGGATGAGGCCGACCCGGGATACCTGGACGGCACTGGCCGACCAGGGCCTGTACAGCGCGACCTCGTTCGCCGCGACCCTCCTGATCGCGCGGAACACCTCCGTTCAGGACCTCGGCTGGTTCAGCGCCGGGGTCTCACTCTTGATCACGACCGTCGGATTCATGAGCAGCTTCGTGGCGATTCCCCTGATGCTGACGATCCAGGGTTCGAGCCCGCGCGACCGCGCGAACCACCTGGCGGGCGGGCTGGGTGCGAGTATCGCGATGGCCGGGGTCGTGGCAACCGGGATGCTGCTCGCTGCGGCGGCGATGGCCCTCTGGAACGGGGCGTTCTCGCCGCTCGGCGGCTGGCTCCTCGTGTTGGCCGCGGTCGTGTTGCCGATGGTCGTCCGCGAATACGCCCGCCAGATGGCCTTCGCCCAGCCAGGATTGCCGGGCCTCGGGTGGATGGATGTGACCTACTCGACGGTGGCCTTAGGCGGCCTCGCGATGCTGGCCCGCGGCGGGCACCTCAGCGCGGACCGGGCCCTCGCGGTGGTCGGGGGCGCGGCATGCCTCAGCGTGATCACTTGGGGAATCGCGGCTCGTCCGAGCGTCTCCTGGGCCGCAATCGGTGGCGCACCCCAGTTTCTCAAGAGCCATCTTCGAATCAGCCGGTGGCTCTGTGGCGCGAGCGTCTTGTACGCGTGCAGCATCTCGGCGGTTCCCTGGCTGCTCGGTCTGCTGGCCACCTCGGCCTCGGTCGGCGAGTTCGCCGCCTATGCGACCATTGCCGGGGTCCTCAACCCGCTGGTGCTGGTCGGAAGCAATCTGACCGCACCCAGAACCGCCCAAGCCGCAGCGGCCGGCCCGACGAGGGCCGTGCGACGGGTGGCCCTGATCGCCTCGACGACGCTCGGGATCGGGCTTTGTCTCGTGGCGATTGGACTCAGTCTTGGCGAAACCACCCTGGTACCGATGCTGTTCGGGGCTCAATTCCGGGCCGCCCCGTATGTGCTGTGGTTGCTGGTGGCGTCCGCCGTCTGTGATGGTTTCGGAATCGGGGCCTTCTGGGGCCTCCATGCCATGGGCCAAAGCAAATTGGCGTTCTGGGCCAGGGCTGCCGCCGTGGCCGTGTCGTTGCCCCTCGGAGCCTGGGGCATTCTCCGTCTCGGCGTGCTAGGGGCAGCCTGGCTCATGCTCGCCTTGCGCGCGCTCAATGCCGGCTTCAATTGGGCGCTCTTCCTCGCCATCACCCGCGCGCCGCGACCGGCCATGGCGCCGGGACTCGAACCATCGCTCGTCGCCCTCGACCCGGAAGGTGCCCGATGACCGGACCCGCCCAGCCACCCCGAGTGGCCCTGCTCGTCAACCTGGTGGCGCCCTACCGGGTCGCACTTTACGACGAGATTGCCCGCTACGTCGACTTGGAGGTCCTCTTCTCCGGGCACGAGGACAATCGCGTTGGGTGGGAGAAGGCCTACCTCGGGCTCACGCGGGCGCATGCCCAGCGGGTTGCCGGCTGGGTCCTGAAGCGGAAACGCCCCGCGACCGATGGCCCCCCGAGAAGCGGCGAGCGCTCCGTCGGGCGCTACTTGCACATCTCGCCGGGATACTTCGTTGATCTCGCCCGCTATCGTCCCGACGCGATCGTCACCTCCGAAATGGGTTGGCGGACCATGGTGGCCCTCGCCTATGGTCGGCTCACCGGGATTCCGGTCTGGGTGATGGTCGAGGTCTCGCCCCATTCGGAGCGCGACTGCGGCCGGCTCCGATCGTTTGCCCGGGCGCAGATCCTTCGCTTTACCCAGCGCTGGATCGCGGTCGGCGAGTGCAGCGCCGAATATCTCCACGCCCTCGACGTGCCAGCGGCGCGGATCACGACGATCCAGAACACCGTCGACGAGCGTCCGTTCCGCCAGGGCGGCGGGGTTCCCAAAGCCGCCAACCCGAAGCCCGTCGCCTTGTGCGTGGGCCAACTGGTGCCTCGGAAGGGCGTCGGACTGTTGCTCGAGGCACTGGCCACGCTGGCGGAACGGGGGGTTCAGGTCGAGTTGCTGATTGCCGGTGACGGGCCGGAACGTCCGTGGCTGGAAGAGCGAGCGCGAACCCTGAATCTCTCCGGCGTGTCCTTCCTCGGGCAGCGAACCACCGACGAACTCGCCCAGTTGTTCCGGAAGGCCGATTTCCTGGTGTTCCCGACCCTCGAGGATGTCTGGGGTCTGGTGGTCAATGAGGCCCTCTGGTCGGGCCTCCCGGTGCTGGCCTCGCGGTATGCGGGGTGCGCCAAGGAACTGCTGCCGGCCGGCAACATCTTCGACCCGCTCGATGATGACGCGTTCGTCGAGGCCTTGGAGCGGGCGTCGCTCGAGGGGCTGCCTCCCGCCGACGAGGCGCCGCTCTGGTCAACGGCCATGGCGGCCCAGCGGTTGGCCGAGACGCTGCTCGCATCGTTGGGACAGAGGACGTCTGACCCGCTCGAGTCGGTGACTCGGTCGTGAACCCGCGCGCCGGGCCACCCCGACGACCGGTCCTGGGTGCCCTCACCGGCCTCCGGTTCCTGGCCGCCGCGCAGGTCGTCCTCTTTCACTCGATGGGCCCTCGACTCGACCGGATGCCCGCACCGCTCGCGAGTCTCCTCGGCGCGGGATACACCGGCGTCAGCCTGTTCTTCGTGCTGTCCGGTTTCGTGCTCGCGTACAACTACCTCTCCCCGGGCCGGGCCGGCTTCCCGAAGACCGGGGGATTCCTGGCGGCCCGGGTCGCGCGGGTCTACCCGGTCTACCTGCTGGGGGTGTTTCTGGCCCTACCCGGCCTCGGGCTCCGGTTGCTCAGGACCCAGAGCGTCGGCGACGCGGTGCTGAGCGGTTCACCCGTAGTGATGTCGGCCCTCACGCTCACGCAGTCGTGGATCCCGTCGTACGCCTGTCAGGTCAACTGCCCCGGATGGTCGCTCTCGGTGGAGGCGTTTTTCTATTTGATGTTTCCGCTCCTGGCCGTGATGCTGGCACCCCGGTCGAAAACGAGCCTGGTACCCATCATCCTTTCCTGCTGGACGGTGTCGCTCCTGATGGGATTGGCCTATCTGAAACTCGATCCGGACGCGCTCGGCGTGGCGACACCCCTCTCGGATGGTTTCTGGATCAACGTGCTCAAGTACAATCCGCTGATTCGCCTGCCGGAGTTCGTGATCGGGATGAGCCTCGGGCTTCTGTTCCTCCGGCACCCCGAAGGCCTGGGCCGCCGCGCTCACTGGATCACCGTGGGAGCCTTGGGGCTCGTCTTGGTCGTGCTGATGGTAAGTCGAGGGGTTCCGTATCCAATCATGAACAACGGCCTGCTCCTCGGGCCGTTCGCCGTCCTGATTCTGGCTCTGGCGTCGGGACGGGGCGTCGTCGCCGAATTCCTCGCGTCGCCGCCGATGATCCGGCTGGGCGAGGCGAGCTATGCCTTGTACATCCTCCACGTGCCGGTTCATTCGGTGCTCCGGCGGATCGTCCCGGCCACGGGGCCGCTGTCACCGCCATCGACCGGATTCCTGGTGGCCTACCTGATCCTTTCCGTCCTGATCGCCATCCTGGTGCTCTGTATAGTGGAAGAGCCGGCCCGCGTGGCGGTACGGCGGCGATTGGCGAAATGGATGGATTCCGGGAGCGGGCCGGACCGGGCCCCTCAGGGTCGGGCTGAGAACGCTCCCGCGACGTCCTGACCGGCGGCAATCCACTGGGCCGCCGTCATTGGCGTATTGCCCCAGGCGAACGGCAAGGTATTGGTGCGGCTGATCAGGTATCGGTTCTTGACGAACCGATTGTTCCAGGCGGTGAACATGGCGTGGCCCAGATCGACATTTTGCGCCATGCCGGTCATCCCCACGGTCATCGTGATGTCGTTGTCGTGAATGTAGTTGTTCCGGGTATTCCAGGGTCCGTAGGGCTTGGGCAACGAGTCTTCGTAGGCGCTCACCCCCCGCGCCTGGTGGTACGCGGTAATCCCCTGCCGGTTGTCGACGACGGTGTTGCCGTAGACCTCGACGTTGGACGAATTGGCGATCATGATCCCGGCGCCGAGGACCCAGGCGGGCTCGGGTTGGGCAAAGCCATTCCGCGCAACGATGTTGTTCCGGATGATCGCCCCGTAGCTCACCTCATAGAAGATTCCCGTGTAGGCGTTGTCTTCGACTCGGTTGTTCTCATAGAGCGTGTTGTGGCTCGAGATATCGGACCAGAGCCCGATGCCGTTGTTGTGATGGACGACGTTCCCGCGGACGATGAGGTCGTGGGTCAGGACGAACTTCGCCCCTCCCGCCTCCCAGCTCGGATCGATATTGGCGGTATTGTTGTAGGCAATCTCGTTATCGGCTACCAGAGTGCTGTCGCCGACGCCGCTGATGCCG
>JANMHX010000065.1:0-4895 GCA_031375485.1 Gemmatimonadota bacterium
GCTGGTCTGGTCCCACCGCAGGATGACCCCGGCCGGATCTTCGGGTATGCCGCTTGGTTCCACGGTGTAGGTGAGATGGGTTGGGGCGTCGAGTTCGATGATTCGATCGAAGGGTCCGGTTTCACATCCGGCCAAGAGCAGGCAGCCAAGCCAGTACCGCATGGAGATCTCGTCGAGAGGGGACGGCCGGGATCAAGGCAGAGGGCATGCCAGCGGTCTGGCTTTGCCTAACCACTTGTAAGACATGGATTTCAGCGGAGCGGTCCCGGGCTCTTGGCGCCCCGGTGTCCGGGTTAGAGGACACCGGGGGACAGATTCAGTATGTTCACCGGCACTCTGGAGGTGGGCGTGAAGATCGTCGCCGTTGGCGAATGCACCATCGATCATCATCTGGATCGCGGCGTGGACACCGTCGGCGGGATTTCGCTGAATTTCGCGGTCAACTGCCGGCGGGCCGGTGCCAGCGACGTGGCGCTGGTTGGCGGCGTCGGGAATGATCCGGCCGCCCGGCTGATCCGCGCCAAACTGGCCCGCGAAGGGGTTGATGACTCCCGGCTTCATGGGCTGGCCGGTGCTACCCCGACCCAGGCGATTCGGCTCGGCCCCGGTGGGGAGCGGATCTTCCCGCCGGGCGGCTACGATCCCGGGGTCCTCACGGGCTTTCGGCTCTCGGCCGACGATGGCGGCGTGATTGCCTCGGCGGACCTCCTGGCAGTACCCTATTTCCACCAACTCGAGCCGCTCTTCTGGCCGGCCATGGACGCGGCGGGTCCGGCGGCGATCCGCGTGGTTGACCTGCTTGACGGCGCCGACTTGGGTCCGGGCTTCGCCGGGATCGAACCGATCCTGGGCCAGGCCGACGTCGTGTTTCTGAGCGCGGACCCCGTGGCGATCTCGCCGCTGCTCGAGTATTCGCGGGTCACCCGGACCGTCATTGTCGTCACCCACGGGGCGGCCGGTAGCAGCGCGCTGGTTGCTGGCACCCGGTTCGGGGCGGCGGCCGTCGTCGTGCCTCGGGCTGAGTTGGTCGATACGACCGGTTGCGGGGATGCCTTCCAGGCCGGCTTTGCGATCGAGTACCTTGAGAATGGTGACGTGGCCGGTGCCCTGGCCGCGGGAGCGATCCGCGCCGCCGAGGTCATTCGGTACGTCGGAGCAACGGGAGCTTAGATCCAGGTATGAGTCGGTTCACCAACCTCTTTCCACGGCCCAAACCGCTGATCGGAATGATCGCGTTGCCGCCGCTCCCAGGCTATCCGGCGTTTTCCTCCATGGAGGCATTGATCGCGGCCGCTCTCGCCGATCTGGCCGCCCTGGAGCAGGGCGGGGTCGACGGCGTGCTGGTGGAGAACGACTTCGACCAGCCTCACACGCTGGTGGCGGGTGCCGAGATCGTTGCGGCCATGACCCGGGTCACCCGGGAAGTGGTGAGCCGGGCCCGAGTGCCGGTCGGGATCGAGGTGTTGCTGAACGACTGGCGGGCGTCGTTGGCCGTGGCCGCGGCGACCGGGGCTCGGTTCATCCGGCTGGATTTCTTCGTCGACCGAGTCACGAGCAAACTCGGAGTCATCGAGCCCGAACCGGCGGCGGTGCTGGCGTATCGGAAGCGGATCCTGGCCGACTCCGTTCTCATTTTCGCCGACCTGCAAGTGAAGTACAGCACCCCGGCCGACGGGCCGAAGCCGATCAGCCAATCGAGCCGCGAAGCGGCCGCCGCCGGAGCGGACGCGGTCATCGTGACCGGCACGGAAACCGGGATCGGGCCGGACGCCTCCGACGTCGCGGAGGCGCGGGCGGGGGGATGTCCGGTGCTGATCGGGAGCGGACTCAGTCCGGCCAACGCCCTTGCCCTCGGTCCCTTGGCGGATGGCTATATCGTCGGCACGTCGCTCCGGAGCGGCCGGGAGGGGTCGGACCGGGTGGTGACCGCTCAAGTCGCGTCGCTGGTCAGCGTCCTCCGGTCTCTTTGACCGCGCCCGTTGCCCTCCGCCGCCAGCTCGGCCTCGCGGCGGTCGCCGCGATCGTGATGGGCAACATGTTGGGGTCGGGGGTGTTCTTCACGCCGGGCGAGTTGGCGGCGGTGGCCGATCACGCCTGGCAAGTGCACTTCATTTGGGCCCTCTCCGGCGTCATTACCCTGTGCGGCGCCCTGACCTTGGCGGAACTCTGCGTCCTGCTGCCCCAGGCCGGGGCCAGCTATCACATCATTCGTGAGGGCTTCGGCCCGTTTTGGGGCTTTCTCCAAGTGTGGCTCGAACTCTGGGTTAGCGGCCCCGGGGCGATCGCGGGGATCGCGATCGCCTTCGGTGAATTCATGCACCGAGTTGGCGGTGGCTGGCTTGGTGTCGGTCCGGTGGGGTGGGGGATCGGCGCGATTGGGTTCTTTGCCGCGGTGAACTTGGCGGGGGTCGAGTGGAGCGGCCGGACCCAGGTCGTGCTCACCACGGTCAAGGTGCTGGGCATTGCCGGACTCGTGCTTGGCGGTCTGGTTCTCGCCGCGCCGGCGGGGTCCGCCGCCATCGCGTCCGCGCCGGAGGCCGCTGGCGGTTTGCTTGGCTTTGCCCGGTTCACCGGACTGGGGATTGCGGCGGTGTTGTTCACCTATGACGGGTGGATCGACGTCTCGCACGTGGCCGGCGAGGTCCGGAACCCGGGGCGGGATTTTCCGCGGGGCTTGGGCCTCGGCGTGGCGGCGCTCACGGTCCTCTACCTCGTCGTCAATGTCGCGTATCTCCGGGTGGTCCCGCTCGACCAGATGCGGGCGGCGCCGACCGCCGTGGCCACGACGGTGGCGACGGCGGCGTTCGGGCCACGGGGCGGATCGCTGCTCAACGGCCTCATGGTGGTGTCGATCTTCGGAGCGTTAGGTGGCCTCATCCTGACGTTGCCCCGGCTTTTTTTCACGCTGGCCGAGGCCCACGTCGGCTCGGCGACGGGCCTGGCCCGCACGTTCTTCTCAAATCTGTGCCGGGTATCGCCCCGGACCGCGGTGCCGTCGGGTGCGATCGTGTTCACGGCGCTGGCGTCCATGGCGGCGCTCTGGTTCTTCGGGTCGTTCGCCCGGTTGGTCAATTTCTTCGTGGTCCCGCTCCAGTTGGCGAACATCTTGATGGTGGCCGCCATTTTCCGGCTCCGCCGGCGGCACGGACCGCCACTTGGCTACCGGACACCCGGCTATCCCCTGACGCCCCTGGTGTACATCGCGGTGATGGCGGCGTTCCTCGCGAGTGCGATCCGGTATCAGCCGGTCGACACCCTGATCGGGGTGGCGCTCGCGGCGACGGGGGTGCCGGTCTACCGGCGGCTGAGAAGCTGACGGTCCAAGGCCGGGGGGCCGCCGTTTGGGGGATTCGCTGATTAGGTTGTAGCGGCCATTGTATCCGACCTCGGTGAGGCACATTCCATGCGGCGCACCGCATCCCCACAGCAAGCCCGTTCGCTCTGATGTCATTCCTCATCGGTTTGGCGGCGCTTCGTCTTCCGGTGTCGATCGGCTGGGAGGCGGAGGAGCGAACGGTGCCACAGATCGTCCGGTTCGATCTGGAGGTCACTTTACCCGCCGAGCCCCGGGCCGGACGCACCGATGAACTCGCTGACACGGTCGACTACGGGCAATTGGCCGAGACGATCCGAACCGTGGCCAACCAGGGCCCGTACCGATTGCTGGAACGGCTCGCGCTGTCGGTGCGGGATGCGATCCGGCCGATGGTTCCACCCGGGGGGCATTTTACGCTTCGGATCACCAAGGAACGGGCCCCCATCGCGAATCTCGAGGGCGGCGCCTCGGTGACGATCACCGGATGACCAGCGGCCGGGTTCTGCTTGGGGTCGGCACCAACGTCGGGGACCGGCTCGGACACCTGCGCCAGGCGGTTCGGGCCTTGGGCTCGGCCGAGTCAGAGGGGGTCCGGCTCGTGGCCATCTCGCCGATCTACGAGTCGGATGCCCTCCTGCCGGACGGAGCACCTCCGGAGTGGAATCAGCCCTATCTCAATTTGGCCGTCCTGGCCGAGACCAGCCTCGAGCCGGCTGCGCTGCTGGGGTGGGTCAAGGCGACGGAGGTTGCCCTGGGCCGCCATCCCGCCGCCCGGTGGTCGCCGCGCGAGATCGACATCGATTTGCTCGCGATGGATGGGCAGCCCATGCGGAGTCCGACCCTGACCCTTCCGCATCGTGACCTCCTCGAGCGCCCATTCGCCCTTCTGCCCGTGGCCGATCTGGTGCCGGGGTGGCCGCTCCAAGCGGGGGACGGGCCGCTCCAGTCGGCGGCCGCTTGGGCCGAGCGGTGGCGAGGGGATCCCGGGACGGTACCGTTTCGAACCCGGCGGATTGGGGCCGGTTTGACCGAGTTGGTCGGGATCGTGAACCTCACGGCCGACTCATTTTCCGACGGCGGGCGGTGGCTCGACGCCGGCCACGCCATCGGCCGAGCGGAAGCGCTGGCGGCCGCCGGTGCCACGGTGATCGATCTCGGAGCGGAGTCCACGAGGCCCGGTTCGATTGCGGTGGACCGGGAAACGGAATGGGCCCGACTCGCCCCCGTCCTCGCGGCGCTCCGAGCCCGATGGCCCCGGGGCGTCGGACCGCGCTTGTCGGTGGACACCCGGCATCCGCCGACCGCGGTCAGGGCCGTCGAGGCCGGGGCGGACTGGATCAACGATGTCACCGGGTTCGATGATCCGGCCATGATCGCCGCGGTGGCGGAGGCTCCCGTCGATTTGGTGGTCATGCATCATTTGGGGGTGCCGCCCCAGCCGACGATGGTGCTGGAACGCCCCCGCGATCCCGTGTTGGATCTGCTGGCCTGGGGCCGGGCCCGGCTGACGCGGCTCAGGGCGGCCGGCATTGGGCCCGAGCGGCTGATCTTCGATCCCGGGATCGGCTTCGGCAAGACG
>JANMHX010000089.1:0-3976 GCA_031375485.1 Gemmatimonadota bacterium
GACCCAGGCCGACTTCGAGAACCCGGACGTGGTCGTCCAGCTGGGACTGCCGCCGAATCGGATCGACTTGATGACCGGGATTAGCGGCGTAGCCGACTTTTCGGAGGCTTGGTCACGACGGATCGAGGGCCTGGTCCGCGGCCGGCCCATGCCCTTCCTGGGTCGAGCCGATCTGATCGCCAACAAACGGGCGGCCGGCCGCCCGAAAGACCTGGCCGATGTGGCCGCCCTCGAGGCCCAGATCGCGCCGCCAGATCGTTAGGTGACCCCGCATGGAACTGCTCAAGGATGTTCGCGACGTGTCTCGGATCGGCTACGGCTTCATGGCCTCCAAGGCGCTGTTTGCCGCCCTCGATCTCGATCTGTTTTCCGTCTTGGCGCGGGGGCCCGCAACGCTCGAGGAGCTGGCCGTGACCGCCGGCATCCCGACCAAGCGGATCCAGACGCTGCTCACCGCCCTCCAGGCCATCGGCCTCGTCGGGACCAATCCCGACGGCCGCTTCATCAATTCGCCGGCGGCGGCGAACTTCCTCGCGAAGTCGTCTCCCAATTACTACGGGGACTACTTCCGTTTTCAAATCGACCGGCAGGTCTATCCGCACATGAACGGTCTGCTGCCGGCCATCCATGGTCAAGCCGCTCGTCCCTTTTATGAACTCACGGTCGATCCCGACGAAGCGCGGCACTTCAGCGTCGCCCAGCATGCCGGCTCGCTCGGGCCGGCGCATTTGCTGTCCCGCCGGCTCGGGCCCGTGGGGTGGCGGCGCCTGCTCGACGTGGCCGGCGGCACCGGGGCGTTCTCGATCACGCTCTGTCATCGGAATCCGGCGTTGTCGGCCACCATTCTCGATTTTCCGAAAGTCTGTGATGTGGCGGCGACGTACGTGGCCGAGGCCGGCCTTACGGATCGGATTGCGCTGGTCCGCGGTGACGCCCGAACCACCGACTGGCCGGGCCATCAGGATGCGGTGATCATGTCGTATCTATTGAGCGCGGTGGCGGCCACCGATCTCGCGCCGCTCCTGGCCCGCGCCCATGCCGCGCTGGCGCCGGGCGGGACGCTGATCCTCCACGACTTCATGGTGACCGACGACCTGGCCGGACCGGCGTCGGCCGCCCTCTGGTTGCTGTTCAATGTCGTGTCGGACCCGGACGCGCCCCAGCTCACGCCAGGCATGCTGATTGGGGCCGCACGGGCCGCGGGTTTCGTCGACGCGGAGGAGTTCGAGTTGCTGCCGGGAATCACCCGAGCAGTCGTCGCCCGAAAAGGCCCGACCTGAACGACGGGGTGCCATGGCCCCCCGTCGTCTACCGCCGGCCGCCGGGCCGCATTGGCCGCATACCACCCCGAGGCCATGCGTTCAGGGGATCCGTCGGTAGTGCGCCGGCACCCGGGCCGGCCCGGGACCAAGCAAAAGGTCGCCGTTCGGTGCGACCGTCACGCCATGGTTGCCTTCGGAGTTCACGTACCCCAGCATCTTCCCGGTAGACCGGTCCACCTTGATCAGCCAACCCGGCGCCAAGTTGGGTTCGTCCCTCGCCTGGGTGGCGAGCCAGATGGCGTCGCCGTCGAGCGCGAGCGAAAAGGTCTTGCCGAAACCGGTCCACATCCCGAGCCATTTTCCTTTGAGGTCGAATCGCTGGATCCGGCCGTTCTCTCGGTCCGCCACGTAGATCACGCCCTCCGGCCCGACCACGACCGAGTGAACCACCCGCATCTGGCCCGGCCCGGTGCCGAGGCTGCCCAGTTCCGCCACCTTGCGCCCGTCCGTGGTGTATTCGACCACTCGGCCGTTGGCGTAGCCATCGGCGATGAAGAGCCGGCCTCCCGGCCCGAACCCGATGTCCGTGGTGCTGCAGAAATTGTTGGGGCACGGCGACGGCTGGCCGCCAACCTCGATCGTCAGCAGCGGCCTCCCGTCGGGGCTGAACTTCCGCACGATCGAGGTGGCGGCGTCGGTGGTCCAGACGTTCCCGTCCGGGTCCACCCTGATGCCGTGGGACATCACGAAGAGCCCCTCCCCCCACGACCTGAGGACCCGCCCTTCCCGATCGATGGCCACGATCGGGGGCACCTCCGTGCCGCGGTGCAGCAGGTAGGTCACGCCGTCCTTGCCCGCCGCGATCCAGGAGACCATGCCGAGCGCCCATCCCTCGCGCGGTGGGATGATGCGGAGACTGGTGGGCTCGAAACCCAGCCGGACGCCCGCGGCGATCCGGGCGCGGAGCTGGTCGGCCTCCTCGCGGGTGGGTGGTTCGGCGACCTGGGCCATGATCGGGCCGGCGGCCAGGACAGTGAGCGAGAGGAGGACGGCGCGGGCTTTCATGAACCAGGAGACTCCGAGGTTGGGGCGGGCACGATCCGGTCCCGGAAAAAGTTAGGAGGTCGTTGCCCGCCGAGCGCCCGCCTGAATGACAATTGTGTCACGACCCTTTGGATCGTGACACAATCGATGTAGTCGAATAACTGAGACGCCCTATGAGTTGGTCGGCGCCGCTGACTCCGCGGGGGGAGCGGGCTGGTAGGATTCAGTCGAATACTTCCTCTTGCAACCGGTGACGGCCGCTGCGATTAACCCAGCGAACAAAAGCGACAACATGCTGCGAGTGCGGAGATTCCAGCGCATGAGAGGTCCTTGGGTACGGGTTGGGAAGAACCGGCATCAAGAAGATGCGACCGAACGGTCACCCCCGCCAGCCTTGTTCACCGCTCCAGCCGGAACCCGGCGTCCACCGCCGGCCGCCGGGCCGCATTGGCCGCATACCAGCCCGTCAGGTACATCCACCGTGCCATCCGGGTGAGCTTGGCGTAGTCGATCCGCTCGGGGATATCGCCCGCGGTGTGATAATCTTCGTGCAGGTTGGTGGAGTACATCAGCCCCGGAACCCCGAGCCGCGCGTACGGCAGGTGGTCGCTCCGGAAATACCAGCCCTCGAAGTGGGTCGGCCGGTCCCACAGGGTATCGATCACGAACCGCCCCGTCCGTTCGTTGGCCAACAGCGCCATCTCCACCAATTCGAGGGAGCCGCGGTGCGGCGGCTGGGCGCCGAGCAACGCCGCGGTGTCGGGATGGTTCCGGCCGATCATATCGCCGTTCAGCACCGCCACGATCTGGCCGAGCGGCACCACCGGATGGGCCGAGTGGTAGCGCGAGCCAAGGAGCCCGCGTTCCTCGGCGCCGTGATGGACGAACAGCAGCGAGCGCTTGGGACGTTGGGCGACAAACGCCCGCGCGGCGGCAAACTCGGCGACGCTGACCGAGGCATTGTCGTCGGCGCCCGCCAGCACCGAGTCGCCCGGTACCAGCAGGCGGACGCCATTGGCGTCCTGGTGCGAGCTGTAGAGGACGTACTCGTCGCGGAGCTTCGGATCGGTGCCGCGGAGTGATCCGATCACGTTCACCGACGGCGTCTCGAACCGTTCCAGGCGAATCAGGAGCGCGGCCTCGGGCCCTGCCTCGAGCGCCGCGGCCATCGACGCCCGGACCAAGAGGGCGGGCGTCGGGCCCGCGCCGAGGGCCGGAGGCGGCGCCACCCGGTCCGATTGTCCCGCCGCCCGCGGGGTCGCGCGGTCGACGTCGTAGTCACCCCGCTCCCGCATCACCGCCACCGCCTCGAAGACGCTGTCCACCGGAGCGTTGGCCACCAGCAACACGGCGGCGGCGCCCCGGCGCGCGAGCGGTGCCAGGGTGCCGGTGATGGCGGCGTTGGCGTAGCGGACCCCGGGCGGATAGCTCGTCGGACGGATTGAGCCCGGAGCGGGCGCCCGGAGCATCGTCGCCACGATCCTCCCGCGCACGTCGATCGTGGTGTCCCCGGGGTTGGCGAGCCAGAGCACCGGGCCCGTCGCTTCCACGGGTGCGACGCCTAACGGGACGACGTCCCCAAACAGCGTCAGGGCGCGGCCGGCGATGGTGGCCCGACTCGAAGTCACCGAGACCCGAGTCCGGGTGATGTTGAACCACTGGAACCAGGT
>JANMHX010000168.1:0-12477 GCA_031375485.1 Gemmatimonadota bacterium
CAGCGCCTCCCTCGGCCACCCCGGCGAGCCGGTGCCAGCGTTAGGCGGAAGGATCCGGGAGATCTGGTTCCGATCGATGACCAGCGTCCCCTCCCGCGCTCCCGCACCGGTGCCGTCGAAGATCCGGCCGCCGCGCACCACGATTACGCCGAGCGGTCCCTTCGGTCCCGCGGACACCGGGATCCGTCGCGGATCGTCCGTCGTCGGCATACCCCGAGGCATGAGTGCGTGCCGGTCGGAGGGGCGCGCCTGTGCGGCAACGCCGGGCGTCGCGAGCAGCGCCGGGACGATGGCCGCGGCGGCCACTGCCGTCATCACGCTCGAGAATCGCCGCGCCCCAGCACGGTCAGCATAGGAGGCTCCGCTAACGCTCATCCGCTCACTCCGGTCGATTGTTTCCATGGAAGTCCTTCGTATGTGGAAAGTGTAGTCGTCCGCGTTTCAGATACCAGGATCTTCGGCCAGGCCGACTTGAGCGTCCTCACTCGGTCTTCGTGCTGCGGGTGACTGGCGCGGAGGCGCCGGTAATCGGGAAGCGGCTGCGGCCACCACCTCGGACGATGGCGGGGTGCCCGTCCCGATGAAGCAAGATCAGCGACTACCGGAGCCATGACAATAGACGTCAGCGGCGCCAATGCTTCCCATAAGAGGGAATAGTACCATTTGATCCGGCCGACGGTTTCGCTAGCTTGTCTCCAACAATGACATTCGAGATCTTCCGGTCCGAGCCAGGCAAGTCTACGGTCGCTGCGATGATCGCCCGCTTCATCGCAGGGCAACGCGTCGGCCGGGTCTACACATTGCCCGGCTCGCATGTGAAGCCGATCTGCAGTGAGTTGGCCCGTCTTGGCATTCGCATCGTGTCGACGCGACACGAATGCGCCGCGGTACACATGGCGCACGCTGAAGCAGACCTCACCGGACGCATCGGGGTAGCATTGGTGACGACCGGACCGGGCCTTACCAATGCCGTCACGGGCATCGCCAGCGCCTATCTGTCACGCACGCCGCTCCTGGTCATGTCAGCGCGCGTCCCCGACCCGCAGGCCGGCATGGGAGCCCTCGAGGAAGTTCCGCAAGCTGACCTCGTACGTCCCGTGTGCCGATACGTTCGGGAAATCTCCGAGGCGCGTCACGTGCTGCCCGGCCTGCACATGGCCGCGACGATCGCGTTGGGCAGCGACGGACCACCGGGACCCGGGTACGTTGATTTCGCCCCGAACCTCCTCACGCAGGCGATGCCGGACTGGTATCTGGACCCGCATTGGTTCATGCCGGTGGTACGCCCGGCGCGCTTGCCTCACCATGATAGCATCGCGCTTGCCGCGCAACTGCTTCGCGGCAGCCGACGGCCGCTCGCGATCGGCGGACGGGGAGCGCTGGGGGCTGGAGCTCTGCTGGAGAGATTCCTGCAGGCCTCCGGGTGTTTGTATCTGGACACGAGAGAGAGCCGCGGGGTGGTCCCTCCGGACAACCCTCACGCCGTACCAGCGCTCCGGGCCCGCGCGATGGCCGAAGCGGACTTGGTGATCACCCTGGGCAGGCGCCTGGATTTCGAGCTCGCCTACGGCTCGAGTGCGGTCTTCTCCGAATCCGCGCGCTTCATTCGAATCGGTCGCAGCGCGGAGGAACTGTCCGAGAACCGATGTGGCGACGTCGCAATCTGCGCCGACGTGGACGCCGCCCTGGAGGCTCTCGCGAATTCCGGCGCCAGACCGGCGGAGCCCGATACTGCCTGGAAGGATGAGCTTATCGCTGTGAACGTCGAGAAGACTCGCATCAAGACGCCGAGCCTGACCACGCGGCCGCCAGGCGCCGACGGGCGGATGCATCCGCTGACGCTCATCGAGGCGATCAACCGGCTCATTGACCGCGAAACGATCTCCATCGTGGACGGCGGAGACATCCTGTCGTTCGCTCGGATCGGCCTTCGGACGTGGACCTATCTTGACCTGGGGCCCTTTGGATGTCTGGGGTCAGGGGTACCGTACGCCGTGGCGTCAGCGTTGGCGTTCCCGTCTCGGAGGACCATTGCCCTGATCGGCGACGGGGCCTTCGGGTTTGGCGCGATGGAAATCGAAACCGCGGTACGCACGGGCGCTCGGGCGCTCTTCGTGGTCGCGAACAACGACGCCTGGAACATCGAACGCCAGGATCAACTGAGGAAGTATCCGGACCAGGAGCTCGGGACTGAGCTCTCGCCGTGCCGCTACGATCTGCTCGCCAGGTCGCTGGGGGCCCACGGGGAGCGCGTGGAGCGGGCCGAGGACCTGGCGGACGCACTCGAGCGAGGCCTCGCCAACCTGCCGGCGGTCATCGATGTCGCGGTGACCCGCGATGCGGTGTCACCCGATACGAGGAGTGGACTGGCAAACGTCCCGCCGCTTCACGCAACCCAGTCCTGGGACGACGCGGAGCGACGGATGTTGGAGCGGCCTCCGCTCGGATGAAAAGCCCGGTCGCTCTGCGCTACCCACTATAGCGAGGACTCCAATGCTCCAGATCGACAAGCTCACCCATGTCTATCCGAACGGCACCCGTGCGCTCGACTCGGTGTCGATCGACGTGCCGCGCGGCATGTTCGGGCTGCTCGGCCCGAACGGCGCCGGCAAGTCGACGCTGATGCGCTGCATCGCGAGCCTGCAAGTGCCCACGTCAGGGTCGATCCGCTTCGACTCGATCGATGTGCTCGCCACGCCCCATCTGCTGCGGCGCACTCTTGGCTACTTGCCCCAGGATTTTGGCGTCTACCCGCGGGTGTCGGCCTACGAGATGCTCGACCATCTGGCCGTACTCAAAGGCTATGGAGCCCGGGGCGAGCGGCGCGAGGTCGTTGAAGCGCTGCTGCACCAGGTCAACCTGTTCGACGTCCGACGCAAGGCGCTGGCCGGCTTTTCCGGCGGCATGCGCCAGCGGTTTGGGATTGCTCAGGCCCTGATCGGCCAGCCCCAACTGCTCATCGTCGATGAGCCGACGGCGGGGCTCGATCCGGAAGAGAGCAATCGGTTCTTGAACCTGCTCGCCGAGACGGCCGAGAACATCGTTGTGATCCTCTCGACCCACATCGTGCAGGACGTGACGGACCTTTGCCAGCGGCTGGCGATCATCGCCGGCGGCCGGATCGTGCGGGCCGGCGCGCCGCTCGAACTCATCGCGGAGCTCCGCGGCCGGGTCTGGCGCAAGGCGATCGCCAAGGCCGAGCTCGAGTCGTACCGGGCGGCCCACGAGGTCATCGCCACTCGGCTGTTTGGCGGGCGCACTCTGATCCACGTGCTGGCGGACGAGCATCCCGGCGAGGGCTTCGAGCCCGCCGAAGGCGGACTCGAGGACGTCTACTTCTCGACGCTGTCGCCCAAGCGCCGCGCGGCGTGAGGCCCTGACATGCTACGTCACGTTGCCGGCTTCGAGTTGCGCTACCAGCTCAAGTCGCCGGCATTCTGGATCACGAGCCTGATCTTCTTCCTGCTGACCTTCTCGCTTGTCGGAGCCGACACTCTCCAGATCGGGTGGGGCGGCCAAGTGGTCCGAAACTCGCCCTATACGGTCGCGCTGGTCTCCTTCGTCATGGTGCTGTGGGCGATCTTCATCGTGACGACCTTCGTGGCGAATGTCGTGGTGCGCGACGACGAGACCCAGTTCGGTCCGATCATCTACGCGACCCCGCTGTCGCGGTTCGACTACTTGTTCGGGCGCTTTGCCGGTGCCTTCGGGGCCGGGTGCCTCGCGTTCCTGAGCGTTCCCTTCGGCATCATGATCAGCGCCGCGATGCCGTGGCTCGACCCCGAGACCGTCGGTCCATTCCGGCTCGGCGACTATCTCTACGTGTACTTCGTCCTCTGCGTTCCGACGCTGTTCATCATGAGCGCGGGCCTCTTCGCTTTGGCAACGGCGACGCGCTCGATGTTCGCCACCTACATCGGTGCGCTCGTCGTCATCATGCTCTACCTCGTAACGGTGATTTACTTCCGGCGAGCCGAGTACGCTTCGTCGGCCGCGTTGCTCGATCCGTTCGGTCTGTCGGCCCTCCGCGCGGTCACCCGGAACTGGACCCCGAGCGAGCGGAACATCCTGCTGCCGCCGATGCGGGGAGCCATGCTCCAGAACCGCGCCTTCTGGCTCGCCGTGAGTGTCGCACTGCTCGGGTTCGCGTGGCGGGTGTTTCGCCCGGAGCGCCGATGGCTGGCCAAGGGCCGCAAGCCGGACCGCGTGGCGCAGGGCGCCGAGCCGACGGTGGCGCCGGCGCGCCGGCTTCCCGCCGGACCGCCTTCGCACCGCGACTTGGGCTGGGGGCCGCTCGCCGCGTTGACCCGATTCGACATGTTGACTGCACTTCGGAGCCCAGCCTACGTGGTCATGCTCGGGATCGCGTTCATCAATGCGATCGTGGGGTTGTGGCTGGCGGGCGATGATTCGGTGAGCACGATCTTTCCGGTCACCCGCGTCATGATTCAGACTCTGATAGAGCAGTTCACGATCATCCCGTTGGTGATCGCCGCCTATTACGCGGGCGAACTCGTCTGGCGTGATCGGGACCTCCGGGTGCACGAGATCGTCGATGCGACGCCGGCCTCGGATGTGGCCTTCTTCGTGCCGAAGATCCTCGCGATCTCGATCGTGCTGTTCACGACGGCTCTCATCAGCGTCGCCGCCGCGATCTCGGTGCAGACGCTCAAGGGCTACACCACGTTCGAGCTCAGCCACTACCTCCTCTGGTATGTGCTGCCGTGGCTCGTCAACATGGTACTCTACGCCGTGCTCGCGGTGTTCGTCCAGACCCTCGTGCCGCACAAGTTCGTCGGGTTGCTCGTGATGTTGCTGTTCATCGTGGCCCAGTTGACGCTCTCCGGGCTCGGCTTCGAGCACAACCTCTACCGCTATGGGTCGACACCGCCGGTACCGCTTTCCGACATGAACGGCCAGGGGCCGTTCGCGGGCTACGCCGCGTGGTTCCATGCCTATTGGACCGCGGGTGCAACCGTCCTTTCCGTCCTCGCGTACACGCTCTGGCGCCGAGGCATCTCAGCGTCGCTCGCCGTCCGCCTGAGGCGGGTACCGGCCCGGCTGACCGGCCCAGCGGGGTGGATCCTTGTCGTCGCCGTCGTCATCATGACGGCCATCGGCGGCTTCATCTACTACAACACCAATATCCTCAACGAATATCGGACGTTCCTCGGCAGCGAACGGTGGCTCGCGGCGCATGAGAAGGCGGTGGTCGAGTTTGCCTCCGCACCGCAGCCGCGCATCACGGACGTGACCCTCGCGATCGACATCTTTCCCAAGGAGCCGAGGGTCGTCACCCGCGGCAGCTACGTCATCGAGAACCGCACAGACTCGGCGTTGAGCCAAGTCCATGTGTCGTGGCCGCACGCGCTCGAGGTGAAGTCATTCATCGGCCCGATCAATGTGGGCGAGCTCCAGATGCGCTCGCTCGAGGTCACCGGCGCGCGCCTGACCCGCGAGTTGCCGGACATGAACTACCGGATCTACACCTTCGACGTGCCCCTCGCACCGGGCGCGCGGGGCGAAATCCGCTTCGAGACCGTCCGCGAGCAGCGCGGTTTCCGGAACTCGAACAACGAGACCCGGGTCGTCGCGAACGGGACCTTCCTCGACAACCTGCAGATCACGCCCTCGCTCGGGGTGGACCGCCAGTATCGAATCAGCGGCCGTGCCAAGCGCCGCCAGTACGGGTTGCCGGATGATCTCGGACCGGCGAAGCTCGAAGACGAGAGCGCTCGGGGGTTCCACTACCTCAGGCGCGACAGCGACTGGGTCAACGCCGACCTCACGATATCCTCGGTCGCGGATCAAACGGTTCTGGCGCCCGGCTACCTCGTCGACACGAGGGTCGTCGACGGCCGGCGGGTCGAGCACTTTCGAACCGAGGCGCCGATCCACAACTTTTTCTCAATCCAGTCGGCCGCCTACGCGGTTCGCGAGGATCGCTGGAAGGACGTGGCCCTCGCCGTCTACCATCACCCGGCGCACGCCTACAACGTCGAGGGCATGATCGCCCTGATGAAGGAATCACTCGCCTACTTCTCGGAGAATTTCAGTCCGTTCCAGTTCCGGCAGCTCCGCGTGGTCGAGTTCCCGGCCTACCGCAACTTCGCGCAGTCGTTCCCGGGCACCATCGCCCACTCGGAGGCCGCTGGCTTCATCTTCGATACGTCGAGGCCGGCGAACGCCGACTTGGTCACCTACATCACCGCGCATGAAACCGCCCACCAATGGTGGTTTCACCAGGTCGTGAGCGCCGACATGCAGGGCATGACCGTGCTCTCGGAGACGCTCGCGCAGTACTCGGCGCTCATGATCATGGAGCGGCTCTATGGGCCGGCGAACATCCGAAGGTTCCTCAAACGGTCGCTCGACGGGTATTTGAACGGCCGGGGTAGCGAGGCGGTCGAGGAGCTGCCGCTCGAGCGCGTCAACGGCCAGAGCCAGGCGTACATCGGGTACCAGAAGGGTGCGCTCGTCATGTACCTGCTCAAGGACCAGATCGGCGAGGCGGCGGTCAACCGGGCGCTGCAGGCTCTGCTCCGTGACTTTGCGTTCAAGGGTCCGCCCTATCCGCGGTCACTCGAACTGGTCAGTCGCCTCCGGGCCGAGGCGGGGCCCGAGCATCAGCAGCTCATCACGGACCTGTTCGAGAAGATCACACTGTACGACCTCAAGGCCGCTAGCGCGCGGTCAACCCGGCGGCCGGATGGCACGTGGAGCGTTGAGATCGACGTCGAGGCCCGCAAGCTCTACGCGGACGGCAAGGGTGTCGAGACCGAGGCCGTTCTCGACGAAGCCTTCGACATCGGCGTGTTTGCCGCGGAGCCGGGCACGCCCGGCTTCACCAAGGCGAGCGTCTTGTCGATGGAACGAGGGCGCGTGCACAGCGGGCGGCAGACGGTGACCGTGGTGGTCGAGCACGAGCCGAAGTTCGCGGGGGTCGACCCGTACAACAAGTACGTCGACCGGAATTCCGGGGACAACGTGGCGAGGGTGGAGGGTACCGTGGCGCCCAAATAGCGCGCCTATGGCATCCGGCCGTACTTCTTGAGCGCCGCCACCACCCGGTCCCCCGGCAGGCCGAAGAGCCTGATCCCGTCCGCTCCGGTCATCGTCTCGGCCGCGAGCATCGCGTTCACGACCGCCTCCTCCGTCGCGTCGATCGTCGCTTGGAAGAGGCCGTCGATCCGATCGTTCTCGAGCATCTTGATCGTCGCGACCGGGGCGATCCCGCCGGCGTAGCCCGCGGCCCGAGCGTCCTCCCGATTGGCGGTCGAGAAGGCGAGGAAGAGGTCGCCCGACCCGTTGGCGGCCCAGCTTCCCAACCGGCCAAGGCCCATACCCACCCGCCGAGCGACCCGCTCCAGCTGATGCGGCAGGAGCGGCGCGTCGGTGGCCACCACGACGATGATCGAGCCTCGACCTAACGGCCCGTCGGCGGGCTCGCCGCCACCGGCCCCGCTTCCATCCCGGCGCCCGTCGCACCGGCGGATGCCCCGGGTCCACGGCCGGCTCAGGGGGCCGTCCAGGACCGTGCAGATCCGGAGGTCGGTGATTTCGCGGCCGACCGGCGCCCCGAGGATGTGAAGGTCGCCGCCGAAATTGCACTGGACCAGGACACCTAACGTGAAGCTCGTGGCCGAATCGACTTGGACCACCCGGGATGAGGTACCGATGCCGCCCTTGAATCCATTGCATCCCATGCCGGTCCCGCCCCCAACCGCTCCTTCGACCACCCGACCGGTCCGGGCGCTGTCGAGGGCCGCCCAAGCGTGCTCAGGCTTGACGTGCTCGCCGTTGGCGTCGTTGAGGAAATCGAAGGTCTCCGCCACCAGCGGATAGGTGAACAGGAGCTCGCGCCCTCGGGCCAGTTGCCATTGAATCGCGGCGTCCCGGACGGTGCCGACGCTGTGGGTTCCGGTGATCAGGATCGGGCCCTCGAGGAAGCCCGATTCCTTGACCCAGTTGGTTCCGGTCATGTCGCCGTTGCCGTTCTGGTTGAAGGTGGCCGCCATCACGAAATCCCAGTCGCCGCGGGGACGCGGAAGGATCGCGGTCACCCCGGTGCGAACCGGCCCTTGGTGGGGAATCAACTTGCCCGAGCCCCGAATGATGGTGGCGTGTCCGACCGCGACCCCCGGCACGTCGGTGATCGCGTTGGCGGGACCGGGGCGCCCGGGGAAGGGGATTCCGAGGTCGCGACCACGGGGCCGGGACTGGGCGGCGAGGGGCGCGACGAGTACCGTGAGCAGGAGGAGGAATCTCATGGGGGTCCTTTTCGGGTCGATCGGCGGGGAGCCCGCCAATCGACCCAATGTGCTCGGTCGGCCGCGCTCGGGGAAGTCCACCCAGGGGGATTGGTGCGGTCCGCTAGCGGATCACGCGGCGGGATCGACCCGCGGCGTTAGGACGGATCCCGATGCTGTAGTCCCGCCCATGGGCCGCCCATTTCCCATCGGGCGAGACGACCTCTAAAGGATGCTCACCTGAGGCTGGCCGGCGACATTCGGGCCGGGCATCGTACCAGACTGCGCGAGTCCCAGAGCCGTAATCGTCAGGAGGAAGGCATTCCATGCCCAGCACTCCACGCTCAAAGGAGATCGACCGGCCGATTTGAGCGACGACCAAAGCGAAGACGGCAGATGTCAGTGTCGCTGATGCTTCACATAACAACTATTAGTACCATTTGGTCCTGCCGGCGGTTTTCGCTAGCTTGTCCGCAGGCCTTGAGCCTGCGTCGCGCTTCGATCCCCTGGTTGTTGCGGCATACCGAGACCCCGCGGAGGTCGCAATTCTCACGATGACAACGCCATCATGGTGGATCACCCTCTCGCTGCGGGTGATGCTCTGGTCTCCGGTCCTGCTCGAGGCCCAGCAGACGTCGAAGGTGACGCCGATCGTCAAGCCGGGCGGGGACATTCCGAAGAGCCTCGCTCCGGTCAACGCCGATTTCGACCGGCGCGAAGTCATGATTCCGATGCGCGACGGGGTGAAGCTGTATACCGTGGTCCTGGTCCCCAAGGGGGCGACGAGCGCGCCGATCGTTCTCACCCGAACCCCTTCGCCGATCCCCGCCGGAGAGGTCCAGCAATACAAGTTCCGGATGCCGACGGTGAACCACGTATTCCAGCCGGGCCACTGGATCATGGTCCAGATCCAATCAAGTCTGTTTCCCTACTATGATCGCAATCCGCAAACCTACGTGCCGAACATCTTCCTCGCGAAGGCATCAGACTACCAGACGGCGACGGTCACGCTCGAGCGGGGCGGGACCAATGCCAGCCGGGTGTGGCTCCCGGTCGTGCCGGTCGACCAGTCGGCGGTGATGGCGCGTTAACCGACAGGGAGGAACACTTCGATGACAATCCGCAACACAATCTGGTATTCGTTAGGCGGCTCCTGGCTCGTCGCCGCCGCGGCCCTGTCGGGGACCCAACGCACGGCGCCCGAGCGGGTTGCCCTCGTCGGCGCGACCGTCATCGACGGCACCGGCGCGCCCCCGCTACCGGACGCGACGATTCTCGTCGAGGGCGATTCGATCGTGGCGGTCGGCCCCCGGACCAAGGTCCGCGTCCCGGCCGACGCCAAGGTGGTTGACCTGGCGGGACGCTGGATTCTGCCGGGCTTCGTCGATCTCCACATGCACCTCACCTTCCCGAACGATCAGTCGAAGGATGCGCTCCAAACGAACAGCGAGGCGACGGTCCGGGCGATCTCGTTCATGGAGCAATTCCTCCGGAAGGGCATCACGTCGGTCCGCGACGTCGCCGCGCCGATCGAGCCGATGCAGGCGATCGTCCGCGGGATCGCCGATGGGTCCCTCGAGTCGATACGAGTCTTTTCGGTCGGCCAGCTGATTACCACGACCGGCGGGCATGGGGCGGGACTCCGAGGCGCGATCACCGTCGACGGTCCCTGGGCGTTTCGCAAGGCGGTGCGAACGATGTTCGACGCCGGGTTTCGCCACATCAAACTCTCGCCGACCTACACGCCCGACGAGGTCGCCGCGGCGGTGGACGAAGCGAAGACGCTTGGCATGCAGGTGACCAGCCACGGCGGAGGGTTGTCGGACACCTGGCCCAGGACGACCATGACCCGGATCGCGGTCGAGGCCGGGGTCCAGTGCATCGAGCATTTGAACCAGATGGACGACGACGTGCTGGACCTGATCGCGACGCGTGGCGTGCACGTGGTCCCGACGCTCGCGATCTATCGAGAGCTCTACCGGAATCACGAGATGCCGGCGGAGCTACTCATCGCGCGAAAGTGGTCGCAGCAGCTGCACGAGGACCTGTTCAGGAAGGCCCACGCCCGAAAAATCCTGATGGGAATCGGCACCGACGCGGTCAGCGACCTGATGCGGCTCTACCCCGGGCTCTATTTCACCGAGCTCGAATACTTCACCAGCCTGGGGATGACGCCGATGGAGACGCTTGTGGCGGCCACCAGAAACGGCGGCATCATTCTTGGCAACGACCGACTGGGCACGCTCGAAACCGGGAAGCTGGCCGACCTCCAAGTCATCGATCGGGACCCGCTCCAGTCGTTGGCGGCGCTCGGCCACCCTCGGCTCGTAATGGTGGGCGGCCGGATCCACCGATTTGATCCAGCCGAGGGACGTTGAAGATGAAGCAGCTGTCAGCCTTTGCCGCACTCGTCCTGGCCAGCTCGGCGCCGATGACGGCGCAGCAGGTCCCTGCTACCGCCTACGCCCGTGCCGAAGCCTTGTTGCCCCAACACGTCCGCAAGCTGATCCCCGGCCTGAGCGTCCGCCCGCGATGGATCGGCGAGACGTCCCGCTTCTGGTTCGAAAAGCAGACCCGCGACCGCCGCGAGTACCTGCTGGTCGACGCCCCCCGGGGCACGACGGAGCCGCTGTTCGACCGCGACGCGCTGATTGCCGCGCTGGCCGCCGCAACCGGCAAGCCGATCGCGGACAGGGACTTTCAGCTCCCGGCACTCCGGGTCGATGGGAAGACCGGCATCCTCCGCTTTCCCCGTGACGGGAAGGGCTGGCAATACGATCCGAAGGCGCGCGCGCTGACGGCGGACACCGATACCCTCGGCGGTGCGGAATCGCCCGACGGCGCCTGGCGGGCGGTGGTCCGCGCCGGCAACCTGTTCCTCGTCTCCACCAAGGACGGCAGCGAGAAGCAGCTCACGACCGACGGCACGACCGAGGGGCCCTATGCGACGCCGGTGATCGACCCGAAGATCATGATCGCCCAGGGGACCGAGCACCCGGTGGTCCAACCTCTTCTCAGTTGGTCTCCTGATTCTCGGCGGATCGCGACCTTTCGCCTGAATCAGCAAGGGGCGCGGCGACTCGCACTGGTCCAGTCGACACCGCCGGGCGGCGCCGCGCCGAGGGTGTTCCAGTATGTGTACACGCTGCCCGGAGACACCGCGACAGCGGTCGCCAAGGGAATGTTCTTCGACGTGGGTACGGGGACGCGTACCGACATGACGCTGCCCCCGGATCCGGTGCTCTATTATTTCGGGCCGTACTATCAGTGGAGCGCCGACGGCAAGGCGGTCTTCGCGCGCCTGGCCGAGCGGGGCTACCAGCGGCTGCAGCTCTATCGGGTCGATGCCGCCACCGGCGCGGCGAGCGTCCTCTCGGAGGATCGGTCGGACACCTATCTCGACAGCTGGACGCACTTCTGGTTCTACGACGACAAGACCGACATGGTCTATTGGACCGCAGACCAGACTGGATACTTCCAGCTCTACGGGATCGATCCGCGCACTGGTACCCGGCGGCAGCTCACCTCGGGTGACTGGGTGGTGCGCAGCGTCGCCGGCGTCGAGAAGACTTCGGCCACGCTTCTGGTGATCGGCACCGGCCGCGAAGCGGAACGCGACCCTTACCTCCGCTATCTCTATGCGCTGCCGAGCCAGGGCGGCACGATCAAGCTGCTGACGCCCGAGCCGCTCGACCATGACGTGTCGGTCTCACCCGACGGCCGCTTCTTCGTCGACAATATGTCGTTCATCAACCAGCCGACGCGATCGGTGCTCCGGAGCGCCACGGACGGGCGCATTCTCATGGAACTCGGCCGGGCCGACATCAGCGCCTACCTCGCCGCCGGATACAGCCTGCCCGAGCCGTTCGAGACGATGGCGGCGGACGGCAAGACGACGATCTATGGCGCGATCTTCAAACCGGCGCATTTCGACCCGGCCAAACGCTATCCGATCATCGAGGAGATCTACACGGGTCCGCAGATCATCGCGAACAGCCCGAAGGCATTCGAAGCGGCGTTCGTCGCCCGCTTCATCATGCCGCAAGCGCAGATCGGCGCGATCGGGGTGACGGTCGACGGGCGCGGGGTGGCCGGCCGGTCGCGCGCCTTCCAGCAACCTGCCTATCAGAACGTCCACGCCGTTGGCCTCGACGACCATGTCGCCATGATCCGCGCGATGGCCGCGACGTATCGCTGGATGGATACCTCCCGCGTCGGCCTCGACGCC
>JANMHX010000206.1:0-2882 GCA_031375485.1 Gemmatimonadota bacterium
CCCCCCCCCCCCCGCCGGCGGCGGGTCACCCGCCCCACGGCGACGGGCAAGGCCCCGGCCAAGCTCAACCTGTTCCTTCGCGTTCTCGCCCGCGAACAGTCAGGGTATCATGGCATCGAGACCTTGTTCTGCCGTCTGGACCTGGCGGACGAGATCACGGTGGCCCTGACCGAGCCTTCATCGGGGGTTCACCTCGAGGTCGACGGGCCGGACCTCGGACCCGTGGAGCAGAACCTGGCGTTTCGCGCCGGCGACATGGTGATCAATGCAACCGGCCGGCGGTTCGGCTTGGCAATCAGCCTCCGCAAACAGATTCCGGTGGCCGCCGGGCTCGGCGGGGGTTCCTCCGACGCCGCGACGGTGCTCGAACTCGCCAATCAATTGGCCGGCCATCCGATCCCCCGCGCCGAACTGCTCCACTACGCGAGCCGCCTCGGCGCCGACGTCCCCTTCCTTCTGTCCGGAGCGTCATTGGCCCTGGCGTGGAGCCACGGCGAGCGGCTCCTCCGCCTTCCGCCGCTCCCAGCGGCCCCGGTGCTGCTGCTGGTCCCCCCAGTCGGCATCAGCACCGCCGCGGCCTACGGCTGGGTCGATCAGGCGCGGCAAAGCGCCGCCCCGCGGGGGGCGCTGGCCCTGGATCTCGACAGTGTCAGTCGGTGGAGTGACGTGGCCCGGATGGCCGGCAACGACTTCGAGTCGGCCGTGTTCGGCCGGGAGCCGAAGGTACGGGAGGCGTTCGAGGCCTTGGCCCGGACGCAGCCGTTGCTCTGCCGGATGACCGGGTCCGGGTCGACCGTGTTTGCGGTCTACCGAAACGCCCGGGACCGCGACGACGCCAAGATGATGTTAGGCCGGAAGCACGGACTGACGCTGGCGGCCGAGACCCGGTGAATTCCTAACGTTTTCGGCTCGGCACCACCACCTCGACCTGCCATGCCGACCCCCGCCCCACCCGGTACCGATTCGCGAAGCTCGCTTGGTTGAGGGCGAATGCGAGGTCGAGCAAGCTGTCGAGGTACGCCAGCGGCCGATCCCGCCCGACCGCGCCAAAACTCTTGACGAAGGGCATCCGGCCTTGGAACCGGATCGTCCCGTCGGACCGGATCGTTACGGCCAGGGAGTCCCCCAATTGGACGCCCGCGCTATCGAGGACGCCCGCGCGGATATTGGTCCAGACGTTGCCGAACGGCTGATCGAGGGCCAGGATGGTCCCCCGGATCACCCCCCCGACCACGACCGGCGCGGCGTGCGGCAACTCGACCACGCCGCCGGCCACGACGGGCCCGACGCCTTCGAAGTCGATCACTCCGGCCGCCAACCGGGCGCCCGTATAGGCGAAGATGTCCCGCCCGTGGAACGTGTGCGACCGTTCCGAGCCCGCCAGCCGGTTGACCTTCTCATCGATTTCCCGAACCGCCGCGATCCCAAGTCGCTCCGCCACGAAGGTGAACGTGCCGTTGTCGGGCCCCACGAAGAAATGCCCGGTCTTGCTCTCGACCACCACGGATCGCCTGGCGGTCCCCACCCCCGGGTCGACGATGGACACGAAGACCGTGCCGGCCGGCCAAAACGGGGCCGCCTGCCGCAATCGAACGGCCGCTTCCCAGACATCGAACGGCGGGATTAGATGGGTCAGGTCGAAGATTCGGAGATTGCGGTCGACCGAAAACGCGACGCCCTTCATTTCCGCAATACTGCCTTCCGCCAGCCCAAAATCCGTCTGAAGGACGAGCGCCTGCTGACTGACCGCTGGCCGGACCACGGGCCCGATCGTCATCGCGGCCGCGAGCAACCCTACTCGAAGGAGGCTTTTCATAGGCCCTATCTTACTCGGAGATTTCCCGAAGAGCGACCCGCCCTTTGACTAACTGCTTTGGCCGGTTGAGATTACCGACCTCGCGCTGGCCCCTCGTCCAATGGCAGGACATCAGACTTTGACTCTGAGAATGGTGGTTCGAATCCACCGGGGCCAATTGAACCTCGCTGGACCCGGTTGCCCCAAACCCAGTCCTGGGCTATAGTTAGGGGCTATGGCTCTGCCGAATCAGTCCCTGGTCTTAAGCCCCATGATGCTCCTCTCAGGGACCGCGAATCGGGCCCTGGCCGAGGAAGTAGCCGGGGAACTGGACCAGCCGCTTTGCAAGGCAACGATCCGGCGGTTCGCCGATGGGGAGATTTTCGTCAAGATCGACGAGAACGTACGGGGCCGGGATGTGTACATCATCCAGCCGACCAACCCCCCGGGCGATAACCTGCTCGAGCTCTTGCTCTTGATGGATGCGGCTCGGCGGGCGAGCGCGGCCCGGATCACGGCGGTCATTCCGTACTTCGGCTATGCCCGGCAGGACCGCAAGGATCAACCGCGGGTCGCGATTAGTGCCAAGCTGATGGCGAACATGGTGTCGACCGCCGGGGCCGACCGGGTTCTGGCCATCGACTTTCATCAGCACCAGATGCAAGGGTTTTTCGACCTGCCGGTCGATCACTTGTATGCCGCGCCGGTGTTCGTGAACCACTACCGCCAGAAAGATCTCAAAGATCTCGTGGTGGTGGCCTCGGATGCGGGTGGAGCCAAAATGGCGCGGAGTTTCGCCAAGCGATTGAATGGCTCGTTCGCCATTATCGACAAGCGGCGGACGGCGGCCAATGTGGCGGAGGTCGTCAACGTCGTCGGCGATGTCGAGGGCAAGGACGTCCTGATCCCGGACGACATGATCGACACCGGCGGCACCATGGCCGAGGCGATCGTGGCCCTGAAGCGGTTGGGTGCCCGAGACATTTACGTCTGCGCCACCCATGCCCTGCTGAGCGGGCCCGCGGTCGAGCGGTTGGTGAATTCGCCGGTCAAGGAAGTGGCGGTCACGAACACGATTGCACTGCCG
>JANMHX010000209.1:0-14686 GCA_031375485.1 Gemmatimonadota bacterium
ATCGCCAACAGCGTGAGCCACGGCGTCGGATTCCTGGCGGCGTTGGCCGCGCTGCCGGTGCTCGTCATCGGTGCGGTGCCCCGGGGCGCCGCGGCGGTGGTCGGGGCGGTGATCTTCGCGGTGACCGCGGCGCTCCTCTACCTCACCTCGACCCTCTACCATGCCCTCGCTCCCAATCGGGCCAAACGGCTGTTCCAGATCTTCGATCACGGCGCGATCTACCTCCTCATCGCCGGGACCTACACCCCATTCACCCTCGGCGTTCTCCGAGGAGCCTGGGGCTGGACCCTGTTCGGACTGATTTGGACCCTCGCGGTGGCCGGCGTCGTCATCAAGTCGGTCGGCGGAATTCGCTTCCACAAGCTCTCGACCGCCTTGTATCTCGCCATGGGTTGGTTGGTCCTGATCGCCGCGAAGCCGCTCTTTGAGCGGGTGCCGGGTTGGGGACTCTTCTGGCTGGTCGCGGGCGGCGTAGCCTACACGGCGGGCGTCGGGTTCTACGCCGCCGACCGGCTCCGGTACGGCCATTTCATTTGGCACTTGTTCGTCCTGGCCGGCACCGCCTGCCACTTCGTCGCCGTGCTATTCTACGCCTAGTGCCGGATGCAACCACCTGATCGCATCCCGACCGATCGGTTGGTCCTGCAGCGCTGGCAGCCGGAGCATGCCCCGCTGTTGAAGGCCGCGATCGACGCGAACCTCGCCCACCTCCAGGCCTGGATGCCGTGGGCAGCGGCCGAGCCCACGGAGCTCCCGGCGCTCGGCCTCCGCCTGGCCCAGTTCAGCGCCGACTTCGACACCGGGGCCCGCTGGCTCTACGGGATTTTTCCTCCTAACGAGGCCGCCGTCCTCGGCGGACTCGGTTTGCATCCGACCCCAGACGGAATGGAAATCGGCTACTGGCTCCGTTCCGACCACACCGGAAAGGGTTACATCACCGAGGCCGTCCGTGCCGCCTTGGCCCTTCCGGGGATGGTTCAGGCCGAGATCCGCTGCGACCCCCTCAACACCAAGAGCGCGGCCGTGGCGGCGCGGCTCGGCTTTCGTCACACGACCACCCTCGTCGGCAATACCACGACGCCGTCCGGCACCCCGCGCGACACGATGATCTGGCAGCTTTCACCGCGACCGACCCCGAAATGACTCCGATCAGCCGGCTGTTCTCCAATCCCGCAGTGACTCTGGAGCGCCGAGCCGACGGGACCATCCGGCTTTCCTGCCCGACGCCCCTCGGAACCCCGGCCCGCGCCGTCGGCACCTGGCTCGAACACTGGGCCGCTGCCACACCCGATCGGTCGTTTCTCCAGGAGCGCGGCCCCGATGGATCGTGGGTCGGCCCCACCTATGCCGAAGCCCGCGACCGCGTCGAACGGATTGCCACCTGGCTCCTCCGTCAGGGCCTTTCCGCCAACCGGCCGGTCGCGATCCTCTCCGAGAACAGTGTCGAGCACGCCCTGCTCTGCCTCGCGGCCATGCATATCGGGATTCCAGTGGCCCCGGTCTCGCCGGCGTACTCGACCCAGTCCCGCGATTTCGCCAAGCTCCGAAGCATCCTCGATCAGGCGGAGCCCGGCGTGATCTACGTCGCCGACCACGTTCGCTATGGCCCGGCCTTGGCCGCCATCCGCGCCGACCGGAACCCGGTGGTGGTCTCGGGCTCGGCGCGGGACCGGTTGGACGGTGTCGTCCCCTTCGAGGAGTTGACTCGCGAACTCGATTCCGCGGCGGTGGCCGAGCGGTTTGGTCGCATCGGGCCTGACACCATCGCCAAATTCCTCTTTACCTCGGGGTCAACCGGCAGCCCCAAAGCGGTCATCAACACCCAATTGATGCTCACCGCCAACCAACAGGCCCGCGGCCAACTCTGGCCGTTCCTCACGGCCAATCCGCCCGTCATCGTCGACTGGTTGCCGTGGTCCCACACCTTCGGCGGGAATCACAACTTCAACCTGGCGCTCTGCTACGGCGGCACGTTGTACGTCGACGGCGGGCGGCCTGCTCCGGGGCTGTTCGACCAAACCGTCAAGAACCTCAAAAGCGTCGCGCCCACCGTCTATTTCAACGTGCCCCGCGGCTACGACATGCTGGTCACCGCCCTCAAGGCCGACCCGGAACTGCGCTGGAGTCTCTTCAGCCGGCTCGAGATCGTGTTCTACGCCGCCGCCGCCCTGCCACCGCACCTCTGGGACGCGCTCACCACCCTGGCGGTCGAGACGGTCGGGCGCCCGGTGGTGCTTACTTCCTCCTGGGGTTCGACGGAAACGGCGCCCCTCGCCGTCGACTGCAACTTCCAAGCGACGCAATCGGGGGTGATCGGCCTCCCGGTTCCGGGGACCGAGCTCAAACTCGTGCCGAACGGCGGCAAGCTCGAAGTCCGGGTCCGGGGTCCAAACGTCACCCCGGGATACTGGAAACGCCCCGACCTGACCGCCGCGCATTTCGACGAGGAAGGTTTCTACCGCATCGGCGACGCCGTCCGCTTCGTCGACCCGGCCCAACCGGCGCAAGGACTGCTGTTCGACGGACGCGTCGCCGAAGACTTCAAACTCGACAGCGGCACTTGGGTCAACGTCGGCATGCTCCGGATCAAAGCCATTGCGGCGCTCGCCCCGGTGGCCCAGGACATCGTGGTAACGGGGCACGACCGGCCGACGATCGGATTCCTGGTGTTCCCTAACGTGGCAGCCTGCCGCCAACTGGCCTCGGCAGCCGCGGCGGACTCGTCAATCGAAACCCTCCTCGCCGATCCGGCCGTCCGGGCGGCGGTCCACCGGGGACTCGAGAACCTTCGCGCCGAGGGACTTGGCACCTCGGGCTACGGAACCCGGGCCCTGATCCTCATCGAGCCGCCCTCAATCGACCAGGGCGAGATCACTGACAAAGGGTACCTCAATCAGCGGGCGGTGCTCACCGCCCGAGCCGGGCTCGTCACCTCGTTGCATCGTAATGACGATCCCCGGGTTATCGTGCTCGCCGAACGACAGGACTGATCCCGTGCGCACCCGCCTAACGGATCTATTCGGCCTCCGGTATCCAATCGTCTGTGCCCCGATGGCCTTGGTCACCGGCGGCCGGTTGGCGGCCGCGGTGTCGGACGCCGGAGGCCTCGGCCTCATCGGCGGCGGATATGCCGGCCTCCTGGGCGGCGAACCGGACTTGGCCGAAGAACTGGCGAAAGTCGCCGGACAGACGTTCGGAGTCGGGTTCATTACCTGGGCCTTGGCCCGGACGCCCGCGGCGCTCGACCAGGCCCTCGAGCGGGCACCCCACTGTGTGTTCCTCTCGTTTGGAGACCCCCGACCTTTTGCCGGCGTCATCCGGCGGAGTGGCGCCAAGCTGATCTGCCAAGTGCAGTCGCTCCGCCACGTCGATGAAGCGCTGGAGGCCGGCGCATCGGTCATCGTGGCCCAAGGCACCGAGGCGGGCGGCCACGGCGCCCGGCGCTCGACCTTGCCGTTCGTGCCTGAGGTGGCGGACTACTTGGCCCGCCACTCACCCGCCACCGTGTTGCTCGCCGCGGGCGGCATTGCCGACGGCCGGGGCCTGGCCGCCGCCCTGATGCTCGGCGCCGATGGCGTGGTCGTCGGGACTCGTTTCTGGGCCTCGGCCGAAGCCCTGACGCCGGCCGCCTTCACCAACCGAGCCGAGCGGGCCACCGGCGACGAGACGGTCCGGACCAGATCGATCGACCGGCTCCGCGGTACGCCGTGGCCGGACGAATTTTCGTTTCGGGTCCTCGCCAACCGGCTCACCGAGCAATGGGCCGATCGGGAAACGGACGCGGCCGCCGCGTTCGGGAGCCTCGCCGCAGCCTACGCCGACGCCCGGAGCCGCCAGGACCTCGACATGGTGGTGACCGTGGCCGGTGAGTGCGTCGGCCTGATCCACGACCGGCCGACGGCCGCCGCCATCATCGACGCCATGGTGGCCGACGCCCGGGCCGTGATCCGTCGCGGGGCCGCGCTGGTGGGTGGCAAACCGGAGTCCTGATGGCCGCCAACCCAGCCGGCGCCTTGCCCGCCTGACCTCGGGGTCGGCCAAGCGAACCCGAGTTATCTAGTCCACAAGATGGAGGCGCATCCCAAGGATCGCGCTATCTTAGGCTCCAGGTCCTCGAGGCCCATCCCCGCAAACCTGGCCCATCCGATGTGACCCAGACCGCCGACCGTCCCCTGCCCCCGCCGCGCGAAACCTGGCATGACCGCGCCGCCGACGACGTGCTGGCCGGACTCGGTTCCGCACCCACGGGACTATCGGCGGAGGAGGTGACCCGCCGCTTGGCGCTGGACGGACCCAACAGCCTGGCGGAATCCAAACGGATCAGCCCGGTCGTCCTGCTGCTTGGCCAGTTCAAGAGCCTGATCGTTTGGATTCTCATCGGAGCCGGTGTCCTGTCGGCGATCCTGGGTGATACCCTCGACGCGGTCGCCATTTTCGCCATCGTGATCCTCAACGCGGTCATCGCCTTCTATCAGGAGTACAGCGCGGAACAGTCGATCGCGGCGCTCAAGAAGATGACCGCCCCGCAAGCCAAGGTGCTGCGTGACGGCCAAGTGACCGAGACGCCCGCCGCCACCGTCGTGACCGGGGACATCCTGGTGCTGGAAGCCGGCGACTTGGTCGCCGCCGACGCCAGATTACTGACCGCCGCGTCGCTTACGTGCATCGAGTCGGCCCTGACCGGCGAATCGGAATCCGTCGCGAAACACCCGGCCCGGTTGACGGAGAGCGCCGTGCCGCTCGGCGACCGGACCAACATGGTCTTCATGGGAACAAGCGTGGCGACCGGCGCGGGCCACGGTGTCGTCGTGGCAACAGCCATGCGCACCGAACTGGGCCGGATCGCCGGACTGCTCGAAGACGCCGACCACAACCAGGAGACCCCCCTCCAGCGGAAACTCGAGGCGTTCGGCCGGATCCTCGTCTGGGCCGCCCTCGGGGTCGTCGGCGTCGTATTCGGCCTCGGGTTCCTCCGGGGCGTCCCGCTCTTCGAGCTGACGATGACCGCCGTCAGCCTCGCGGTGGCCGCGGTCCCGGAAGGCCTCCCCGCGGTGGTCACCGTGGCGCTCTCGCTCGGCGTCATGCGAATGGCCCGGCGCCGGGCCCTGGTCCGCCGGCTCGCCGCCGTCGAAACCCTCGGATCGACTAGCGTCATCTGCACCGACAAAACCGGCACCTTGACCGTTGGGGAAATGACGGCGCGGGCCCTCTATGTCGCGGATCAAAGCTACGTCGTCACCGGCGAAGGGTACGGGCCCGCAGGCGAGATCCAATTCGAGGGCCGGAAGGCCGAGGCCGCTCATCAGGCGCCGTTGCTCGAGCTCGCCACCATCATCCTCGGCTGCAACAACGCCCACCTCGTCGAAGAGGACGGCCGCTGGAAAACCATCGGCGACCCCACTGAAGGCGCGTTGCTCGTCGCCGGGGCCAAAGCCGGCGGTGACCGGACCCGGATCGACACCGAGTACCCGAAACACCACGACATCCCGTTCGACTCCGATCGCAAACGGAGCTCGACGGTCCGCCGAATGCCGGACGGCCATCTCCGCGCGTTCGTCAATGGCGCGCCGGGCATCCTTCTCGAACGGTGCACCAGTCTCTACACGTCCGCCGGGATTCGGCCGCTCGAGCCGGAAGACCGGCGACGAATCCTCGACCAGGCCACGGCAATGGCCAAGCAAGCCCTCCGGGTCCTCGCCTCTGCGTACGGTGAGCTGACGAATCCACCCCCGGCGGAGTTCACCGCGGAAACCGTCGAGCGGGATCTCGTATTCGTTGGCTTGACCGGGATGTTCGACCCGCCGCGGCCCGAGGCCAAAACGGCCATTGCGACCTGCCACGCCGCCGGCATCCGGGTGGTCATGATCACCGGCGACCACCCCGAAACCGCGGCCGCGATCGCCCGGGAACTCGGGATCGGATCCGACATGGCGGCGGTCACGGGCACCCAGTTGGACGCGATGTCCGAAGCCGAGCTCCAACGGCGGGCCCCGGATATTGCCGTCTACGCCCGGGTCACCGCCGAGCACAAGCTCGCCATCATTCGCGCCCTGAAGGCCGACGGAGCGATCGTGGCCATGACCGGCGACGGCGTCAACGACGCACCGGCCATCAAGGGGGCCGATATCGGCATCGCCATGGGGCGCGCGGGCACCGAAGTGACCAAGCAAGCGGCGGACATGATCATCACCGACGACAACTTCGCCACCATCGTTTCGGCGGTGGAGGAAGGGCGGGGCGTCTACGACAACATCCGAAAGACCCTGCAGTACCTGCTGGCGGGCAATACCGGCGAGTTGATGCTGATGACCGTTGCGGTGGTGATCGGGCTTCCGACCCCGCTGCTCCCGATTCATCTCCTCTGGATCAACCTGATCACCGACGGGTTACCGGCCCTTTGCCTGGCCACCGACCCGATCGACCCCGACGTGATGAAACGGCCACCCCGCAGTCCGTCCGAGCGAATGACGAACCGCCGGTTCCTTCGGACCATGCTCTTGACGGGGTTGCTGACCGCCGGGGTGGCATTCGCCGCCTACGTCTACATCCTCAGAACGGGAACCACCGAGGAGGCCCGAGCATCGGCCTTCGCGGTGCTGGTTTTTGCCGAGTTGCTCCGGTCCTTCGGCGCTAGGAGCGATAGCAAACCGGTCTGGCGGATCCCGTTGTTCACCAACCGCAACCTCGTCCTGGTCGTGGCCCTCTCCTTTGGACTCCAGATTCTGAGCCAGCTCAACCCGACGTTAGGCCATTTCCTGAAGACATCGAGCATGACGTTGGGCCACGGCCTTCTGCTGCTGGCGCTCGGAGCTGTTCCGCTGCTCGGACTCGAGGCCGCTAAGGTGATTCGGGCCCGGCGCGGGCCACCAGCCGAATCCCGGTCCCCCAAGGGTCCGAGCTGACGAGATGGGGAGGCGCGGCGTCCCCCGGCCCGGACGCCACCGGGAGCCCGGCGCGACGGAGGCTCTCGCCAACCGCCGCCAGGCTCCCGGAGTCGGGCAACTCGATCGTCCACTCGAGGAGGCGCGCATCACCGTCCGTGGGAGGCGCGGCGTGGCTCCCGGCCCAAGTGTTGGCTCCGAGATGGTGGTGGTAACCGGCGGCACCGAAGAACAGTGCACCCGGGTAGCTCCACACCATGCGATCGAACCCGAGCCCCTCGGAAAAGAAGGCGGACGCCAATGCCGTGTCGCCCACGTGCAGGTGGACATGCCCGATCGTGGTTCCCGCCGGCATCCCCTCCCAGGGCTCGGCACCGGCCGCCCGGACCAGGTCCGGGACATCGACCGGATCGGTGGCCATCACCAACTCGCGGCCGATCCGGCGCCAGGCACTCCGGGGCCGGTCGGCATACACTTCGATCCCCAGTCCATCAGGATCGCTCAAGTAGAACGCTTCGCTCACCAGGTGATCGCCCGCTCCGGCCCGAGCGCCGATCTCCCCAAGGTGCCGGACGAACCGTCCGAGGGAAGCGCGGTTGGGCAACAGGATCGCGAAGTGGTAAAGACCGAGCCGCCCTCGTTGGGTCATCGGACGCGCCCCGACCCGCTCGCGGAGTTCGATCAACGGGCGGTCCTCACCGTGGGCGGCGAGTACCGCGCTCCCCGCAGCACGCCGGAGGATCCGGAGCCCGAGCGTGCGCTCGTAAAACCCCAGCGACCGCTCGAGACTGGCGACCTGAAGCCGCACCCGGCCCAGGCGGGTGCCTTCGGGCAACCGGAACCCGGCCGGGGCCTCGCCGTAGGTACCGGGCGTCGCGGGCTCCGGGCCCGACGGGTCGCCGATTCCGTCACTCGTGGTCATGACCGTCGACTCGTTAGGCCGACCGCGGCCCGGACTGCCGGGTCGCGACCGCATGGTCAACCGAGTACCGGCCGGCCCCGGTCAAGGCGAGTGCGGCCGCCCCGCCACCGAGCGCCAGCACGAACTCAACGCCCGGGATGAAGAATCCGGCCTTGGCATGGACGAGCACGATCGCGCCGACCATATCGGCCGCGAGGCCGAGACCGACGACCCGGGTCAGGAAGCCAAGAACGAGGGCGATGCCCCCAAAGAACTCGAGCAGCCCGATCGCCGGGCCGACCAACCCGGGAAACGGCACGCCCATCTGGCCGAACCCCCCGGTCACGCCGGCGAAGCCGTAGACGAACAGCTTTTGGCCCCCATGGGCCGCGAAAATGACGCCGAGGACGAGGCGAAGCAGCGCGAGGCCCACATCAAGCTGGCCGGGAGTAGCGGGACGGAACAGTCGCATCGGGATTTCCTTGGGGCTGGAGGTCATGGTGACTGGCGTGGCTGACGGGCCAACGTGAGGAGTTTGATCAGGGTCCGGAGTTCCGCCGTCGTGAGGTGACCCAGCCGGCGCTGATGTTCCGCCGCAACCGGCTCATCGAGCCGGTCGACCAGATCCCGCCCCCGCTTGGTGAGACGGGTCGCGACCAGCCGGCGGTCCTCGGTGCTCCGCACCCGGACCACGAGGCCCGCCTTTTCCATCCGATCGAGCAACCGAGTCACATCCGGCATCCGGGTCAGCAGCCGGTCGCGGATCTCGTTCCGACCGAGCCCCTCGGCGCCGGCCCCCCGCAGAATCCGGAGCACGTTGTACTGAGTGGCGCCGATCCCGTGCGGCTTCAAGAGCTGCTCGAATCCGGCCAGCAGAACGGACTCGGTCCGGGCCAGGTTGAGTTGCGCCTCTTGGACTAGGCTGATGAAGGGTTTCTGCTGCCGCAGATCGTGCCGGAGGTCGGACGTCATGGATCGGACAATAGATGTTATAACACCTATTGTCAAGACACCGGTTCTCGGCCGAGTCGGTCAGCCCCGGTCAATCCGTGCCACGAAGCAGCCGGCCTCGGCGTTCCGCAAATGACCGAATCGCACCCCGGGCGTCCGCATCACCTCGTCGACCACGTCCTCGACGATTCGGTCGCCAACCCGGACCTGGGCGATCAGGCGCCCTTCGGTGCCGAAGCCTTCCACCACCAGGGGCACGGACCGAAGCCGCTCCGGAACCGCTCCGCCCTCATAGCGCGGACACGGGTCTCGGTGGATGAAGACGGGACCGGGAGCCGGAAGCGCGCCTGGCTCCGAGAACGGCTGGTACGTGAACAGGATCCGGTCCTCGGCGCCGGCCTCGAAGGTGGCGAGACAGGACCGGCAGGGCCCGTACCCGGACGCGACTTCCAGGTGAGCGGGGTGCCCGTATTGGGGCGACCGGAGATCGGTCCGAACCGCGGCGGCAATCGGTGCGGGCACACCGACAAAACGATAGGCTCCCATGTCTTCCTCCAGGGTGAGCCCCCAAGATTGCCAATTGCCCCAAGGTCAGCTATCCGTTTCTTGCGCCGATGGTTCCGGAATCGCCGGAACCGGAACCCGCCGCTGGTCCGATGAGGGGGTACCTGATGTGGAATCCGACGAGGCCCCTCGCCCCCGGCGAATGGAAAGGCACCTTGATGATGGTATTGGCCGGCCTCACGGTCAGCTATCTGCTGGCCGCCTTCGTGGCCTTGCCGCCAACCGCCGCATTCCTGCTGTGCCTCGCCGCGTTTCTCGGTTTGGCCGCGATTGGGTGGCCCGACTGGTTGTCACAGGTCCTTCGGCGGGTTCCGAGCCGGGGTCTGGCCCCCAAGAGCGACCTGGTGGCCCGGAGTTTCCTGACGGCCGGGGCATTGGCCGCCCTGGCGTTCGGGGCGAGCCAGGCGCTCCGGTGAGATCCTAACGTCGAAGGTCTTGGACCGCTCGGTAGGCGTGATCGATGGCGGCATCGGTGTAGGAGTAGGCGCCCGCATCGGCATTGGCAAACGCAATCCGGCCGAACCGGACCCGCGCCGCCTCACAGGGCGTCGGCTTGCCCTCGAACCAAAAATCATCGTACAGCGAGTTGTATTGGTAGGCGTAGCCGTGGGGCCAGCGATTGACCGTAATGCCGAGGATATCCCGGGCGGGATCGAACCCGCCGGCGCCTAACACCCGGCCGAGTTGGTCGCGGATGTTCCGTTCGATCGTCGCGAACGGCGTCGAGAACAGCTCGTTCCGTCCCAACCGGTGCTGCTCGCGAATCGGGTGACCCGGCTTGCACATCGACTTCGAGAGGTGGAGCACCACCGGCTCGGTCGGCAGTTTCGAGTGGTGGTACCCCCCCACGCTCACTGGGAGATCGAGCCGGGCCTCGGTGTGCCACCCTCCGGGGGCCGAGACGCCGCTCACGCCGAGCTTCTGGAACGAGGTCCAATTCCGGATCAGCACATTGGTGTAGACCAGCGGAACCTTGATCGCGAACGCCAGCGCCTCTTTCTGCGCCGCGGGGAGTTCCGGGCAGAGGTACGGAATCGTCGCGTGCCAGCACGCCAACACCGCCGACCGGCTGCTGACGGTGACCGGCTTGCCGCCGGCCAAGTAGGTGACTTCGACCCGCGAGCCGGTGGCGCCCTCGTGCCGGACCCGGACCACCGGGCTGTTGAGCCGGATCCGGACCGGGTTGGCCGCCCGGTCCAACGTCCCGTAGTCCGCCCGAGCGGTCACCACATCCTCGGCTGAGGTCCCGGGGATCGAACCGGGAATCAACCGGCGAACCAGGAGCCGGGCGATGGTGGCGTTGCCGTCCGGGAAGTGGCAGAAGAACCGCTCCGCTTCCTCGGTGGTCTGGGCGTCGTAATTCTGGCCCGGCCCCGGCGTCGGGCCGAGCCCGAGGCCGGCAAACCCCGGCAGGCCGAGCCCGTAGGCGTCCTGCGCCGGGACCACATCGATCCCGGCCCCGAACAGGCTGTGGGGCGCGGTTTGGTAGAGCGGCAGAAGGCCCGGGTCGAGACCGAGGACTCGGGTGAGGTAGTCGGCATAGCTGACCCGGGCGAGCCGGGCCCGGATCTCGGACTCTTTGAGCCCCGGATAGGGATCGAACCGGTCGGTCGTGAGGCGCTTGAGATCCCGCCCGGCGGCCTCGGAAATCGGCGCAGCGGCGGCAAACCCGTCGCTGCCCGGCCCCCCGAACACCAGTTTATCGGTCCCGTAGGTTTCGCGGTCGAAGAACGTCGCCCCCCGGAGCCCGAGGCCCCGGTAGAGTCCGGCATCGTGATACGCCGCATACCGGCTGACATCGATGCCAAGCTCCCGGAGCAGCCCTTTGGCCACCGGGCTATACGGCAGCGGACTCTCGATCGCGAAGGTGCCGCCATAGCCGAGGAACGTCCGGCCCTCGTGGGTGAACTCATTCCGCTTGGCGTGCCCGCCGAAATCGTCGTGGTTGTCGAGAATCAGAATCCGGGCGCCCGGTGCGGCCTTCCGATAGTAGTGGGCCGCGGCCAGGCCGCTGATCCCGGCGCCGACCACCACGAGATCGTACCGCTCCCCGGTCGAGGCCGGCGCGGGGGCGGTGGACCAGAGCGTGCCGTCCCGGAGCGAGTGAAAGGCTTCATAGGCCCCGGCGTGGGCGCCCCGGAGGCCCGTCAGGGCCGGCGGGTAGGCTGGGGCCTCCTGCGCCGCCTGGAGGAAACTCGGCAGGGCCAGGGCCCCGCCCACCCCCAGTGCGACCCCATCGAGAAAATCCCGGCGGGAAATCGGCCGGTCCATCCCCAGTTCGCGCTCGTCGCTCATGGATTGAGTCTAGACCAGCGGACCGCCATAAAACAACCCGCCGGCGGAGTCCGAAGACCCCGCCGGCGGTTTGTGGTAAGGGAACGGGACGAGCGATCCCTTGTCTACTTGTCCTGGTCGTCGACGATCCGCGGAGTCACGAGGATGATCAGGTCTTTCCGGTTTTCGGTGTTCGACGTGAAGCTGAACAGACTGCCCAGGAGCGGAAGGCTCGAGAGCAACGGAATCCCGGTCTTGGAACGAGTCACGGTGGTGACGGTCAGGCCGCCGATGACGGCCGTTTCGCCGTCGCCCACCAGGATTTCGTTCTTGGTGTTCTGCTTGTCGATGATGAAGCCGAGGTCGGCCGCCGACAAGGTCTTGACCGCGGAACGCTCGGTCTCGATCTGGAGCACGATCTGCCGGTTGTTGGTGACGTGCGGCGTCACGTTCAACTTGATCCCGACTTCTTTGAACTGCACCGTGGCGCGGGGAGCCTGGCCGGCGCCGCCACCGAGGGTGCTCGCGTCCACGACCCGGATCGGAATTTCTTCACCGACCAGCAAGGACGCCTTCTTGTTGTCCTTGGTGGTGATGACCGGTTCGGTTTGGACGTCGGTCAAGTCGATCCGCTCGAGCGCCGAGAGGAAGCTGGTCAGCGAGAAGCCGCCCAGGGCGATCGAGTAGGTCAGGTCGAGCGCCGTCGAAGGAATGAAGGCGTCCGCGTTCGCCACCGCTGAGATCGAACTCCCGCCCAGGTCCACGATGTTGATGCCCGGCAAGTACGGCTCGCCGTCCTTGTTCGGGTCGGGGCGCTGGAGGACCTTGTTATAGAACTGTTGGCCGGTGGCCAGATCGTACTTGAAGCCGAGTTGCTCGACGTCGGTCCGATCGACGAAGATGATCTTGGCCTGGATCGCGATTTGGGGCGGCCGGATGTCGAGGCCGCGGACGAAATCCACCAGCCCGGGAATCGCCGAGCGCGAATCGCTGATGATGAGCGAGTTGGTGCCGGTATCGGCCACCACGCTGGCCCGCTTCGACACGATCGACTTGACGGTTCCGACCAAGTCGCCAGCACTGGCATAGTTGATCTTGATGACGGCGGTTTCGCGGGGCTCGAGCGAGTCGATGGCCGCGAGGGTCTCGGGCGCATCGACCCGGAGAATGCCGCCGTCGACTTCCTGGACCGACAACCCGTAGGCGCCGAGAATCGCCTTGAAGGCGTCCGGCCACGGCTTGTCGCGGATTTCGGCGGTAATCTTGACGTCGATCGACTTGCCCAGGATGATCGAGCGGCCGCTGATCGCCTGGAAGCCCGCGATGACGTCCTGGATGTTGGCGTTGTCCCAGCTGACGGTGAGCCGGGGCTCCTGCCGCTGCTGGTTGGTCGTCATGGCGGCGCCGGTCCGGGTCAGCCGCCGTTCGGCGGCCGGCTGGACCGCGTCATCGGACGGCTCCGCGGCGGGCTCGACGATTTCAACCTTGGGCTCGGCCTTGGACCGCGCCTTGGCCACGACGAATCCAGCGTCCGGCAACACGATCGAGCCGGTCGACCACGCCATGAAGGCCTCGTCGGCGCCGAAGCTCACCCGGATGCCGTCGTCTTCCTGCGTCACGGTATAGGGCTTGAGCTTGTCCATGACCAGGACCACGCGAACCGTGTTCTTCTCGGTCTGGCGGACCCGCATGCCGACGACGCCGGCCCGGTTGACGCCGTCGTAATTGGGCGTAAAGCTCGGGGGAAGGACGGCGCCTTGGACATCGATGACGATCCGGGCCGGATCGGCCAGGGTCATATCGGTGACCGACAGGGCACCCTTGATCTGCACCACCAGCTCGGCCCGCCCGGGAGCGGAGACCAGGCGAACGGCCCGGACTTCACCATCGGTCGGCTCGGCACGCCGCGCACTCGGGGCGGCCGCGAGCGACAGGAACGCCGTCGCCACCAGGGACCAGGAACTCAACGTCATGGGGTTTCCTCCACCTTACGAAGCGACACGGTTTCTTGCCGTTCAGCACCAAAATCATCAATCGCGAAGGTCACATCTTTGGGGCGGATCGTGGTGACCCGCATCCGCCCGAGCCGGTCGCCCGGCCGGAGGTTGTACTTCTTGCCGCCGATCTTCTCGCGCATCACGACCACGCTGGCGCTCGGATTCCGAGTGTCATAGTAGATCGCGACCAAGAGCAGGTCGGGCAGTTCCGGCCCCACCTTGGTGTTCGACAGCAGGGAGACGAAGGGATCGCGGCTCCCGCCGGCATACGAGAAGCTCTCGCGGCCTTCCATCGAGTCGGGGTCGTCGGTACCCCGGGGGGCCGCGGAATCGACGGGCGCCACGGCCACCGAGGCGGACTCAGCCGGCGCGACCGGCTTCGGGGCCGGAGCAGCGGAGTCGGCGGCGGGTGACTTGGCGGTCGTCTCGCTGGCCGGCTCGTCGCCGGCTTTGACCAAGGCGGCCGTGAGGGCGCCCTGCTTGACCTCCGCTTCCTCGCTGCCGCCGCACCCGGTGACGGCCAGCGTCACCACGGCGAAGAGCGAGAGGACCGTCTTAGTTGCCACCCTGCCCTCCTTCTGGGGTGGGCGTGCCACCCTTCACGTACGTCCGGATCTGGAACTTGGCTTCGAGCATGGCTTTGTTGTCGTCGCCTAACGCCTTGGCCTGGGCGGCCGGGGCCGACACCACCGTCACATCGTACGGCACGATGATCCGCCGGAGGCTCGCGATATCGGACAAGAATTCGCCGATCTGGTCGTACCGGCCGATGACCGAGAGCTTGTACGCGTAGGTGTCGAACGGCGCCGGACCCGGTGACACCGGCTGCGGCACGACTTCGGCCAGGTTGACGCCCCGGATCTTGGCCCGCGTCGAGATGTCGTCGAGCAAGTTCGGGACTTCGTTCCGCTCCGGCACCAATTGGCGGAGCACCGTCAACGTGCCCCGGTGCGATTCGATCTTGTTCTTGAGGTCTTCGATCGTGCCCCGCGCCAAGTCACGCTTGACGCTGTCGGTCTGCGATTCGAGGAAGTTGATCGAGTCCTGCACCGACTTGATCTGTTCCTTCTTGACCGCCACCCCTTCGATGCCGATCTGCTTCACGACCTCGCCGGAGT
>JANMHX010000272.1:0-14389 GCA_031375485.1 Gemmatimonadota bacterium
GGCTGGAAGTTCACGAACGTCACCCGTTCGGCGCCGACCCGCCCGTCGTAGAACTCATACCCCCGGACCGGAAAGCCCCGGGAAAACGGGGTGCCGCCGGCGTTGGCGCTCTGGCCGACGATCACCGCGTCCTGCAGGAACGTCTCGTTGGAAGCAAAAGTCGCCCCGATGTGGTTATCGGCCAGCGTCGGATTGGCCAAGCGGAGTTCGGAGCCCCGGAGCCACACGGCCCGGAATGAGTGCTTGTACCCCACGAAGTTCCGGAACGACGCGGTCACCAACGGACTTCGGTTGTCCGCCGGGTTCTGGCGCGGGGAGTAGTGCACGGTCTCAATAGTGCCGTCGAGCATCGGCCCGTGGTCGACGTTGAGACCGGTATTCCGATTCGAGTGGGCCACGTTGTCGGAGAACTCCCGGAGCGGGGTCGTCCGCGGCCGGGCCGCTCCGCCGACCGACAGGCCCGTCGGCGCCGCGGGGAGTGCAAACCAAAACCCGAAGCCCCGGGACCCGGCCGCCACGTTCCGCCGGTAGGTGTTGTCGGGGTTGGTGATCCAGAACGTGGCCGGGTCGACGTCCGAGGGCAGTACCTGCTCGCCGGTGGCCGGACGCTTCGTGGCCAGGCCCAGGTTGCCTTCGAACAGATTGCCGGTTTCAGCGCCATCTTCCAGGAAATAGGCATGCCCGATGTTGTCGTAGCAGACGTTATTCATCACCTGGGCATTGTTCGACCCATGCACCGTGACGCAGCGGTTGAAGGTCTTCCAGACGCTATTGTTCTTGAAATACTGGCCGTCCACGTTTCCGGCCATATGCCAGTGCATCGGATAGCGAGCCAACTGTTTCTTTTGGCCCATGCGGGTCAGTTCCACGCCCTCGATCCGGGCAACCGCGCCCGCCATGACCATCAAGTGGCCGCCGAACCCGGTCGCGAGCGAGCTGCTGTCACCCTGGATGACGATGTTCCGTGACAGGAGGCCCACTTCGGCCCGTTCGTCGACCGACCGGCCTCCGAGCGACTGCAACTGCCCCCAGTGGGCGTACCGAAGCGGCGCCTGCAGCGTCAGGAGGCTCCCCTGGACCCCCGCCACCACCGCTTCTTCGGCTTGGAAGGGATCGAAATCGGTGGAGGCCAGGACGATCCGATCGCCGGTCCGCCAGTCAGCGGTGCCGGCCAGTTGGATCTGGTTGGCGCCGACGGCGGCCGTGGCCCCAAGCTTGGTCCACGCCATCCGGGGCTGACCATGGAGATCAAGGGTGCCGCTCAGCACCACGAACACCTTGGCCCCGGCGCCCTCGATGTTGTCGGTGGAAGGACCAGTGAGCGTGATGACGGCGCGCTTGGTAAACGGCTGAGCCTCCGAACCGATTCGGAAGGCCCCCCGCACCACGATCCAGCGCGACGTGAGGGCCACGTCGCGATCGTCGACCTCGAGGATCCCGTCGATCGTGAGGCCGTCCAACGCCGGCGGACTGACATCGAGGTGAATCGTCCGCCCCGCCGGAATCACGACCGCGGCGCCAGCCCCCGGCACGACGCCGCCGGGCCAGGCACTCGGATCCGACCAGTTCAGAAAAGCCGGCGGGGGCGGCGGCGGCGGCGGAGGGACGGGCGGCGAAACGGCGTCGTCAACCGGCGAGCAAGCGGCCGCGGCCATCAGGGCCACCGGCACGAGACGGATGAACAAGGTTCGGCTCATCGAGCGGCTCCGACTGAAGGACGTTGGCTAAGGGTATGGACCAGGACACCCGGAGCCAAGGCCCCCCCCGACTCGCACAAAACACGCCGCCTGGGGCGCTGGCCACCTCTTGCACCGGGAGCCCCATTTCCGGCCAAATCGGGGGGCGCCGTGCAACCGACTGCGGCTCCAGCTCGATTGGACGGCGATCCTCGGCCGGGGTGCACCAGCCGTACCGCACGATGCGAGACTCAAACATTTGAAAACCCTCCGGATCGGGCTAGGATTCGGCCAGAACTTCGACCTCTTCCGTGACTTCACCGTGACCCTCGACCTCCAGACCTTCGGTACCGTCGATCTTCGGTCGTCTTCCGGCAGCGAACTCCGGGCGGTGTTGCAGCAGCCGAAACGGCTGGCCGTCTTGGTCTACCTCGCGCTCGGCAAACCCGGGAAGCTGATTCGGCGCGACACCCTGCTGGCCTTGTTTTGGCCCGGCCTCGACCAGGAACACGCCCGGGCCGCCCTCCGTCGAGCCCTCTACTTTCTTCGGCAAACTTGCGGCGCCGGCCTGATCGCGGGCCGGGGCGACGAGGAGGTCGGGATCGCACCGGACCAGCTGACCTGCGACGCCAACCGCTTCGATGCCGCCATCGATGCCAACGATCTGGTGACCGCTCTGGCCGTGTACCAAGGCGGTTTCCTCGACGGGTTTTACGTCCAGGGCGCTCCGGAGGCGGAGGCCTGGCTCGATCGGGAGCGGAGCCGGCGGCGATACGAAGCGGCGCTGGCCGCCTGGCAGTTGGCCCGGCAAGCCCTCCCCGACATCGGCGCGGCCGGGCGGTACGCCCAGCGAGCCATTGATCTGGCACCCCACGACCAAGACGCGATCATCACGTATCTCCGAGAACTGGAGCGGATCGGCGAACGAACGCTCGCGCTCCGGCTCTACGATCAAGCCGCCGAACGGCTCGCCACCGACCTTGGCGTTCCGCCGGATCCCGAACTCGTCCAGTTGGCCGACCGGGTTCGGAAGGCGACGTCCCCGCGGGCCGCCGCCACTCCGTCCGCCGATGAATGGTTGGTGGCGGTGTGTCCGTTCACCGTCCGCGGCGATCCGTCGCTGGCCTACCTCAGTGAAGGCATGGCAGCCCTCGTCGGCACCAAGCTCGACGGTACCGGCGCCATGCGGACCGCCGATTTGCGAACCGTGGTCCGGCTCGCCGGCCCGGTGATCGCGAACGGCACCGACGTGGAGGGAGGTCGCCGGATCGCGGAGCAACTCGGCGCCGGGTTCTTCTTGATCGGCGCCATCATGGAAAGCGGCGGCCGGCTCGAGGCCGGCGTCGGACTCTACGAAGCCAACGGTCGGCTCCGCACCCGAGTCGAAGGTCGTTCCGACAGCGAGGCCGGTCTGTTCGACCTCGTCGATGAGTTGGTGCGCCGCCTCATGGGCGACTTCGACCAGACCGCCGCGGGCCGATTGGCCCGACTCGGCGCGCTGACGACTACCTCTCTGCCGGCGCTCAAGCACTACCTGGCCGGCGAGCATGAGTTCCGGATGGGCCGCCACCTCCAGGCGCTCGATGCGTTCCGCCGCGCCACCGGAGAGGATCGGTCGTTTGCGCTGGCCTATTATCGGCTGGCCTCGTCGTTGGCAGCGAGCGCCTTGGTCGGACCGGCCCGGCAGGCATCAAGTGAGGCCTACCGCCACCGGGAGCGGCTGTCGGACCACGATCGACTCCTGCTCGAAGCCCAGCACGCCTGGCTTCATGGCAATACCGGAGACGCCGAACGCCGGTACGCCGCGTTGACGGTGGCGTTTCCCGAGCAGGTCGAGCCTTGGTTCCTCCTCGGCGATCTCCTCTTTCACTCGAATCCGTACCGGGGCCGATCGATCGTCGAAGCCCGGGAGCCGTTCGAACGGGCGTTGGCCATCGACGCCGGTCATTTCGGCGCCCTTACCCAGTTGGCTCGCTTGGCCGCCCTGGAGGGCCGAGCCGCCGACCTGGTCGATTTGGTTGACCGGGCCTTGCATCAGAGCCCGTCAGCGGATCAAGCGATCGGTCTTCGGGTCCTGACCGCGTTCGCCAGCGGCGCTGCCGACCGGCAGGCGGCAGCCACAGAAGAGTTGAGCCGGGCACCCGGATTGGTAACGGCCCGGGCCTTTGCCGACGTGACCCTCTACGCCCGGGATCTCGCCGGCGCCAAGAGGCTGGCGCTCGCCATCCTCCCAACGGCCCGGTCGGCCGAGTTTGCGGCGCTGGCGGATATCGTCATGGCGCACGTGCAATGGGCGTTGGGAGAGACCACGGAGGCGGTCGAACGGCTCCACCGGGCGGCCCGGCACGAGTCCGCCTGGTCGTTAGAGACCCGGGGCCTGCTCGCGGCCCTGCCCTTCGGTCCGGTCGACGCTGCTGAGCGGGCGGCGGTCACGGCCGAGTTGGAGGCGTTCGATCCGGGCGCCGTCAAAGCCAGTGTGGCGGTGCCGTTGGTGTTCCACGACGGTCTCCACGCTCACCTCCGGCTGTACCTGCTCGGCCTGCTGGCGGCCAGGCGGGGCGACATCGCCGATCTCCAGGGTCGGGGGGAAGCACTCTCCGAGCTGTCAGTCCCGCATGGCGCGGAAGTCTTGGCCGAACAGCTGGCCCGCACCTTGGACGCCGAGACCCTCCGGCTCCTCGGCCGGCCGGCCGATGCGCTCGCGGCGCTCGAACGGCTCCGGACCGACGTGTGGTTCCAATTCGCGGTGGGCTCGCCGTTTTACGCGGGGACCTATCAGCGGTTCCTCCGGGCGGAACTCCTGGAGGATCTGGGCCGGCCCGACGAGTCCTCGCGCTGGTGGCGGACCATCGCCCAGCGGTCGCCCTATGAAGTTATTTTCGAGCGGGAGGCAACCGCCCGGGCCGACCGGCTCGGGCTTCCCGCCTCCACCACCAGGTAAGACGATGCGACGACAACTCACGTTAGGCATTCTGGCGGCCGGCCTGGTGATGCACACGACCGGCTGCGTCGCCTGGCATCCGCAGTCGGTCGGCACCGAGACCCTGTTGGCCGGCGAGCCGGTGGAGGTCATCCGAATCCGGACGGCCTACGAGCCGAACCTGCTCGTGTACCAACCCAAAATCGTCGCCGACACCTTGACGGGCCGCCGAACCGCCACGGCCATCCAGCGGTTGTCCATCCCGGTTCGCGACATCACCGAGGTGTCGACGCGGTACCGGCACCTCGGCAAGACGTTGTTGGCCGGCATCGCCATCGTTGGCGGGGTGATTACCTACGGGCTGCTGCAGAGCCTGAACGGCTCGACTCCCTAGTCAACCTGCCGTGCGGGTCACGGCGCGGTCACGGCCCCCGACGATCTTCGCTCAGCGATCAGATCCGGGAGGCCGTTGGATGCAATGCGAACCGATGTTCCCTTCGACCCCAAGGTCACTTTCCGACCTTCCCACGAAGGCACTATGAAGGGCCTCGTGGAGGTGTGGTGTCGACGCCGTGGCACCGTGTCGGCCGACCTGTTCCTTCGGGCTACCGGAATCCTGGCCCTGCTCGCCATCGGGGCCCTGTTGGTGTGGCCGGCCGCCGGGCCGGTCATCGGATTCTTCTTCGTGACGGTGCTGTTGAACGGCCCGCTTTCCCCGCTCCTGCCGGCGGCCTACGAGCCGGTGCTGATGGTCGCCGGCCGGGTCTACGCCCCGTTGCTGATCGCCCTGGTCGGGATCGTCGGCATTCTCGCGATCGAGTGTCTCAATTTTCACCTATACCGGCTGGCGATCCTCCATCCTCAGGCCGCGAGCGTCCGCCAGTCGCGCCTGGTGGCGAAAACGCTGGCGCTGTTTGAGCGCCGGCCGTTCTTCACGGTCTGGTTATGTGCCTGGAGCCCGCTCCCGTTGTGGGCGGTCCGGATCCTGGCTCCGATCGCTCAATATCCGATGCATCGCTACCTGCTGGCGCTCTTCCTGGGCCGGTTGCCCCGGCTCTGGTTCTTTGCCGCCCTGGGCCCAGTGGTGCCGGTGTCGACTCCCCTGTTGGTGATAGCCACTGCGACCATGGTCGTGGTCGCGCTTGGAATTGTGACGCACCGCGCGCTGGCGCGGAAGGCGCCAGTGCCCGTGGCTTCGGCCGGGTGAGCCAGCAACGCTTCGTCGTCCACCGACGCATTGCGTCGAAAGGTGGTCCCCATGCTCCCGCTCCTGCTTTCGCTCGTCTGCATCGCCGACACGCCTAGCGTCTTCCGGATTCCGGTGACGGCCGCTGAGTCGCTCGCGGTCACCATCAGCGGCGAAGGCGTGACCGTGGTGGTGATCCCCGGTCTCGCTGGATCAGCCTTCGCTTTTCGCCGGCTGACCCCTCTCCTCGTCGCGGCCGGGCACCGAGTGGTGATCGTCGAGCCGCTCGGGATGGGGACCTCAGGCCGTCCGGAGCGGGCCGACTACACCCTCGAGGCCCAGGCGGGGCGAGTGGCGGCGGTCCTCGACACGTTGGGAATCGAAGGGGCGCTGGTCCTCGGCCACGCGTTGAGCGGTTCCATCGCGCTCCGCTTGGCGCTGGCGCGGCCGGACTTGGTCCGGGGCGCTGTCCTGATGGAAGGGGGCGTGGCGGAACAGGCGGCCACCCGCGGCTTTCGCCGGGCGATGCTCTTTGCCCCGTGGATCAAGATGATGGGGGGCCAGGGGCTGGTCCGAAAACAGCTTCGAAAGTCGCTGGCCCAATCGTCCGCCGATCCCGGCTGGATCACCGACGAGGTCGTTGAGGGGTATACCTCGGGTTGGGCCCACAATCTCGACCAGACCCTCAAGGGCTATCTCAAGATGGCCGACGCCCACGACCGGAACCGGCTCGCCCCGCGGTTGGGACAGCTGCGGATTCCGGTGCTCCTGATCCTCGGTGCGGCGGCGCACGAAGGCGGCCCGGATGCCAAGGAGGTGGAGCTGCTATCGAAAGGCGTGGCGTCGTTTTCGGTGCAGCTGGTGGCGGATGCGGGGCACAACATCCAGGAAGAGCGGCCGGCCGAGCTGGCCGGCCTGATCGCGGCGTTCAACGTCCCCCGGCCGTGAGGAGGCTCCGATGCGATTCCGAGTAGCCTGCACCTGGCATTCGCCCAAGCCAGTCCCCGTGATCGGAGCCGGAGGAGTCACGCGGCGGTCACGGCGGCGAGCCACCTTGCCCGCATGCAACATGAAACCAGCTTTGACGCGATCATCATTGGAAGCGGCTTCGGCGGCACCATGGCCGCCCAGCGGTTCATCGACGCGGGATGGTCGGTGCTGATGCTGGAACGGGGCCCCTGGGTACGCCGGAGTCCCGAGACCTGGTCGCCCTCCCAGATCGGTCCTCACACCGACTATTACTCCCCCGATGCCCCGTTCCGGGACCGACAGGCTCAGCGGGCGGCGACCATCCGGACCTTCTTCTGCGTCGGCGGCCCGTCGGTCTTCTACGGCGGCGTGTCCCTACGATTCCGATCGGAAGACTTCGCGCCGGCCCCCGATGTCGTGGGCGACTCGGGCGCGGTTTGGCCCTTCGGGCTGGCTGAACTGGAGCCCTACTACGACCACGCCGAGCGGTTGCTGGACGTGTCGAGCGGCCCGCTCAGCCAAACGAGTTGCCGGCTCGGGGCAGCCGCCCGTTCCCTCGGCATGACCCCGGTCAGGCTCCCGCTCGCCATCCGGCGGCGGACCGTCGGCCCCAAGCTGGGCTGTGTCGACTGTCCGACCTGCGACGGGTTTGCTTGCGCCATCGGAGCCAAGAACGATCTGGCCACCGGGGTCCTGCCCCGGCTGATCGAACGAGGCCTCGTGCTCCGGCCCGAGACGGTCGTCACCCGATTGGTGGAGCGAGGCGGCCGGATCCGGTCGGTGCAGGCCATCGGACCCGACGGCCGGCGGATCGAGTTCTTCGGTCGCCAGATCGTATTGGCCGCCGGAGCGTTGGGCTCACCCCATCTCGTGCTCACGTCGGGGCTCCAACGAATATCACCGGCCGGCCCCGCCGTGGGGCGCTATCTCACCCGACACATCAACAGCGCCGTGATCGGGCTGTTTCCGCGCCGCCAGAACGTGGAACGGCGGTTCGTGAAACAACTCGGTTTCTTCGATCACTACCGGAGCGAGGGTGGAGCGAAGCTCGGGTCGATCCAGCAATTGGCCACGCCGCCGGCAGCCTACGTCCAGGCAGAAGCCCCCTGGCCCCTTGGGCACCTCGCCGGGGGCGTGGTCGACCGCCTTCTCGGACTGCTCACGATCGCCGAAGACCAGCCGCGGGCGACCAACGGCCTGACACTCGAAGGGAAGACGATGGATCGGTTCGGGATGCCGCTCGGCGTGATCCGGCATACCTACACCGCTCGAGATCAGTGGGGCGACGACGCCCTTCGACAGGTGGCGCGGAGGATTCTCAAAGCGGCCGGAGCCGTGGTCTGCTACTCCCATCCGATTCGAACCTTCTCGCACGCACTCGGGACCCTCCGGATGGGGACCGATCCGGCAAGTTCGCCCGTTGACCGGAATGGCCGGTTCCGCGGCGTCGAGAACCTCTGGGTCACCGACGGGAGCGCCCTGCCCCGGTCGGGAGGGGTCAACCCGAGCCTAACGATTGCCGCCATGGGCCTCCGGACCGCCGACCACGCCCTGGCCCTGGCGTCCCCCGACCTGGATGCGGAGGTCCACCATGCCGTCAGCTGAGCAACGTCCCCTCCGGATCGCAATCCTGGGCTGTGGAGCCATCGCCCGGCAACATGCGACGACCCTCCGCCGTTTCCCGGGCATTGAGGTCGGGTTCGCGAGCCGGGATCTTCGGCGAGCCGAGGCCTATGCCGCCCAGTACCGCGGGTTCCGAGCCTATCCGAGCTACACGGCTGCGATCGAAGATCGTTCGGTCGACGCCACCTTGATCGCCACCCCGCCGGCCGAACACTTCCGACTGACCCTCGAATCGCTCCTCGGCGGCAAGAATGCGTTGGTCGAGAAACCGGCCTTCCGGGACACCGCCGAGGCCGACCTCATCCTCGAGGCGGCCAAGGACACCGGGCGACAGGTATTGGTGATGGAGAACTACGGCTACAAGCCCGTGACCCAGGTGCTCCGGAGACTGATCGCGGCCGGCGACGTGGGTGACGTTCGCCATATCCGGCTCAACGCCTTGAAGTGGCAAGACCAGTGGGGGTGGCGCGACGATCCTGACCAGTGCGGGGGCGGCGCGCTCTTCGAAGGCGGCATTCACTGGCTCCATCTCCTCGCGACATTAGGCCCCGACGTCGAAACCGTGGCGGGCTTTGCTCCGCCGGTCGTCGACGGTTCCGAGCGAAGCATATTGGTGGTCGCGAAGTACCGAAACGGCGCGGTCGGCACTCTTCACCATGCGTGGGACGCGCCGGTCCAATGGCGGGGCCTCGCGCTGTCGCACATCATCGGCTCGCGAGGGACGATCACCTTCGAGTCGAACGGACTGTTCGTCGGGGTCCGAGGCCCGCGCGGACGCCGGGTCATCTTCCCGGGTCTCCGTGATATTCGCGGGTTCCGGGCCATGTTCGCTGATTTCATCGAGACACTTCGAACCGGACGGCCGCCCGTCGTCACCCTCGAACGGGCCCGGGCCGATTTGGCCTTGGTCGAGCAAGCCTACCGAACGGCCGGCCTCGTGCCGGCGGAGTCCATTCCATGTTGACCCTTCCGACGTTTCTCACGGCCGCGGGCGTTGGCGCCGCCGCGGGACTCCACACCGCGATCTGGGGGATGTACAAGGACGCCCCGCACGAGGGGTTCACCTGGCGTCAGTTCGTCCGGAGCATCGTCATCAGCACGGTAGCCGGCCCGCTGATCGCCGCCGGAACCGGCATTCATCCAACAGCCGCCGGACCGCTCGTCGTGTTGTTCGGACTCATCTATGCCACCGAGCGGGCCATCTCGGAGAGCTACAAGACGTTCTTCCGACAGCAGGACCAGTCGAAGTACACCATTCCGATGCAACTGGCCGTGTTCGGTCGCCCGGTGAAGAGTCGGGCGGTGCGAGCACTCGTGGGGGTCGGTTACGTGGGAGCGATTGTCGGCGGCCTCTACCTGGTAGCCTGGCTGCAGGAGACATTCGCGCCGCTTCCCCGCCTGGTGACGGCGCTGACCGTCGGCGCCCTCGGCGGCTGGTACAGCGCGTTCGGCGGCGCCTGGAAAGACGCCCCGATCGAGGGGTTCCAGATCTTCAAGTTCTTCCGGAGTCCGTTATTGGCGGCTGGGTTCGCCTGGCTGCTCCTTGGCCTCACCGGCTCATGGCCGGCGGTGGTGTTCGGGGCGATCGGCTACACGGTCGCGACAACGGAGACCTACAAGACCTTCATCTTTCCCTCGAAGCCCCGGGGAAAATTCGCCGACCGCCCGGTGACCTTTCCTGTCATGCTGGTTCGACGGTACTGGGCGGTGCCGGCCTACGTCCTCATTTTGCTTGGTGTCATCACGAGCGCCTGGCTGGCGGGGTAAGGTGGCGTCGTCCTCGCTCGGTCGAAGTGATTCTGAACGTCGGGCCAGCCAACCCGCGCTGACATTACCCCTTTCGGAGCCAGATGCGTCATGAGCCGAAAGCTTCGCGCGGAGGCGGCTGGACTGTTAGTCCTAGCCACCCTTTTCACCGGGTGCACCAGTTGGCGGGTTCAATCTCAGCCCCACGAAGGTAGTGTGGTGGGTGGAAGGGTTCCCGCTTGCTGCGTTCATGGTCGCGCTCGGGTTTACAGACAATTGTTGCGCCTGAACCGCCGTGGGACGCCCGGGCTGGCACTGACGACCCCGCCCAAACCAATGACTGCGGGTGGCCGAGCCTGATACCCGCTTGACGCGTCCGGGCGACACGGCCCGGCTGCACCGCGACACCGCGGTGTTCACCACTACTGGAGAGCGAATGCAACGCAACCATCGCGCATTGATCGCGGGCCTACTCCTGGGAGCCCAGGTGGCCACGGCGTGCACCAGTTGGCGGGTACAATCGGTCACGCCCCAAGAACTCATTGCCCGCGAGCACCCGAAGGCCATTCAAGTCCGGGAACCGGGCGGCGCCGTCTATGTCGTCGAGTCGCCTCAAGTAGCCGGTGACTCCTTGACGGGATTCGTGACGGCCTCGAGGCACAGCGCGGCGTATCAGGCCGGGGCCGCCTTAGGATCACTGGCAAGGCGAAGCATCGCACTGATGACGGTGGATAGGGTGGCGGTCCGGCAGTTCGAGTTCTTCCCGACTTTCGCCTTGGTTGGCGTGGTTGGCGTTCTAGGCTCGTTCGCCGGCCTTGCCATCGTCATGTCTGATCGTGGGCAGTAGTAACTTGCCCATGAGGGAGGACACAATGCATCGGAACCATCGAGGGTTGATTGCCGGTTTGCTGCTCCTGGCGCAGGTGGTCACGGGGTGCACCAGTTGGCGGGTGCAATCAGTCACGCCCCAAGAGCTACTTGCCCGCGAACACCCAACGACGATCCAAGTTTGGGAACGGGGTGGGGCCAAGTATGAGATCGAGGCTCCTCAAGTGGCGGGCGACTCTCTGATCGGATCGGAAGAGGTCACGCAACTCCAGATCGGCGGCCGGTTTCGGGTCCGCCTGGACCCGCGAATCGCGCTCGCGACGGTCGATCGAATCGCGGTCCCCCGGTTCAATCTGGCCAAGACATTCTCGCTAAGCGTAGTCGGCTTGGTGGGGGTCGGCAGTGTCGTAGCTTACTTCGTGGTGAAAAACCTAGTGACGTACTGACGCCCCCGAATGGCAGGGTTCAAGCGGGGATGACCGAAGCCGGGGCAAACACCTGGCGTCGACTGGAGCCCAGACCCAAAAGTCCCGAGCCCTACCGAACTCCACCATGACGTTGGAAGTACCCCGATACCGCCGAGTGCCGAGCGCCGTGCGCCGAGTGCCGAGAAATAGCAGGGGCGGGACTCGAACCCGCGACCCCGGCATTATGAGTGCCGTGCTCTAACCACCTGAGCTACCCTGCCAAGGGCGCCAATCCTAGCGCCCCGGCCATCCCCCGGTCAAGGTTGCCGGTCTTTCGCCTCGATCAGCCGGAACGCATGCTCGCCCGGTTTGAGCATCCCGTACTGCTCCCGGGCGATCCGCTCCTGGAGCTCCGGATCGGTTTCGACCTGCTTGGCGTACCGGATCAGCGAGTCAACGGTTCGTTGAAGTTCCTTGACCCGAGCCGCCTCGGACCGCTCCTCCTGGCGGAGCTTCCACCAGGCCATCGTGCTGTATTCGCCGCCCTGGAGGGCGAACAGCAGCGCAACGACCAGAACCAGGGCCACCAGCCACCGGGACTTCACAGCGAGTAGAGGTCCCGGCCCGGGTAGTGGGCCAACTCGCCCAATTCTTCGGCAATCCGGAGCAGCTGATTGTACTTGGCGACCCGATCAGTCCGGCTCGCGCTCCCGGTCTTGATCTGGCCGGCACCGGTCGCCACGGCCAGATCGGCGATGAAGGTGTCCTCGGTTTCGCCCGACCGGTGGGAAATGATGACCCCGTACGAACTGCTCTTGGCCAACTCGATGCACTGGAGGGTTTCGGTGAGAGTCCCGATCTGGTTGACCTTGACCAACACCGCATTGCCGACGCCTTCCTCGATGCCCCGCCCCAGCCGGTCCACGTTGGTCACGAACAAGTCGTCACCCACCAGTTGGGTCCGATCGCCGAGCGCCTCCGTCAGAAGCCCCCAACCGTGCCAATCGTCTTCGGCCAGCCCGTCCTCGATCGACACGATTGGATAGCGAACGGCCCATTGGCGATACATCTCAACCATCTGGGCGGCGGTCCGACGGCTCTTGTCGCCCTTCTTGAAGACGTATTCTTTCGTTTCTTTGTCGAACAACTCCGACGCCGCTACGTCGAGGCAGATCGCGAGGTCCTTGCCGGGTTCGTAGCCGGCACTCTGAATCGCCTGCATCACCACGTCCAAGGCAGCCTCGTTGGACGGCAGCATCGGCGCAAAGCCCCCCTCGTCGCCGACCGCGGTCGAGAGGCCCATTTTGGTCAGCACTTTCTTCAGGGCGTGGAACACCTCGACGCCCATTCGAAGCCCATCCGCGAAGTTATCCGCGCCGATCGGCGACACCATGAACTCCTGGGCATCGACGTTGTTGCTGGCGTGCGCCCCGCCGTTCAAGATGTTCATCATCGGCACCGGAAGGATCCGAGCCATCGGGCCGCCCAAATAACGATAGAGCGGCAGGCCGGTCTCCTCGGCCGCCGCCCGCGCCACCGCCAGCGACACCGCGAGGATCGCGTTGGCGCCGACCTTGCCCTTGTTCGGGGTGCCGTCGACCTCCATCATCTCGGCGTCGACCGCGATCTGGTCTTCCGCCGCCATGCCTTCGAGGCGGGGTCCGAGAATTTCGTTGACGTTCTTGACGGCCTCGAGCACGCCCTTGCCGCCATAGCGCTTGGGATCCCCGTCCCGAAGCTCGACCGCTTCGTGCTCACCCGTCGAGGCGCCACTCGGCACGGCGGCCCGCCCCTGCGCTCCGCTGGCCAAGACCACCTCGGCCTCGACGGTCGGGTTGCCACGGCTGTCGATGATTTCGCGAGCGCTGACTTCGATGATGGTTGACATTGAGTTCTGGGGTTGGGGAATGGGTCAAGAATAGGCGAGCAGAAGGGGCCGACACAACCGCCCCTTACTCCGGGGCGCCAAGGGCAACCATCGCCGCCCGGGTTTGATCCGCTAACCGGTCCCGATCGGAGTACTGGAGCCCGGTGGTCGGAATCGGCATCCCGATTCGGACGGTGACGACCCCCGGCCGGGGCGAGATGCTGCCCTTGGGCAACCGCGCGAACGAGCCCTCACAGACCACGGGAACCACCGGGACGCTGGCCGCGATCGCCAGAACGAAGGGCCCCTTCTTGAAGGCCAGCAGCCGACCGTCGGCGCTTCGGGTCCCTTCCGCGAACACGATGGCCGAGGTGCCGCCCCGAATTTGCTCGGCCGCCCGGTCGTAGGAAGCGAACGCCGAGCCGCGATTGCCGCGGTCGAGCGGCACATGACCCATCGCATTGATGGCGGGCCCGAGAAACGGGATCCGGGACAGTTCTTTCTTGAAGACGAACCGCGTGGTGCCCGGCAACGTCACGAGGAGCATCCAGATGTCGACCCAGGACACGTGGTTGACGATGTACACGACCGACTGGCCCGGCAAGAGGCGGTCGAGTCCCTCCGCCTTGACCGTGATCCGGCTGCTCCGCAACAGCTTGGCGCCGTAGCGGTATTGCATCCGGTCGTAGAACCCGCCCGGCACCTGACGGACCCCGACGAATGCCGCGACCAGGATCCGGGTCCCGATCCAGATCGTGTAACCGGTGATCGCCGCCAGGTACCGGAGCGCGGCCATCATCGGAAATGGTCGTAGCCGGCCAGCGTCCACTCGATTCCGGCCAACGTCGTCGAGACCCCGGGCTCCGCCGTGACGGTCCCGATCGGCGTCAGGGGCGCCCCGTCGACTCCGGGCGGCAACGTGACCAGGAGTTCGAAGTCCTCGCCCCCGATGGCGGCGAAGACCGCCGGCGGCTGGCCCGCATGGCCCGCCGCCGCCGCCACGCCTTCAGCCAGCGGCAGCCGATCGAGTTCCACCACCAGACCGACCCCACTGGCGGCGGCCAGATGCCGGAGGTCGCCGCCCAAGCCGTCCGAGAGGTCGAGCATGGCCGTCGCGCCGAGTTCGGCCAGGCGACGACCCTCGGCGATCCGGGCCAGCGGCCGGGC
>JANMHX010000296.1:0-26222 GCA_031375485.1 Gemmatimonadota bacterium
TTGTCGAGGCCGAGCTTGATTTTGAGTACTGGATACTGGGCCGCCTCCACCACCTTCTTCTTGATCATCTCCGGCGTGTCGATCCCGATCGTGAAGGTCGAGATCGGCGCTTTCGCCGCGTCGAGGCCCCACAGTTTCCAAATCGGGACCCCGAGGCGCTTCCCGACCAAATCGTGGAGCGCCGTCGAGAGGGCCGCCCGCGCCGAGTTGTTCCCGATCATTGCCTTTTCGAGAGCCCGTTCGGCGTCCTCGAGGTGGAACGCATCGGCCGGCATGACCGTCGCGTAGGCATCGAGCGCGGCCAGCACGGTTTCGCAGGTCTCACCGTAGAACCGTTGCGGCGTGGCCTCGCCCCACCCCTCCATCCCATCGTGATCGATGACGCGGACCAGAACGGTCCGGTAGGTATCATGACTGCCGCGGGCGATCTTGAACGGGTACTTGGTCTTGAGGGTCAGGATCTCGGCTTCGATCCGGAGACGATTGGACACGGGAACCTCGCTGATGGTTTTGTATACAATTTAGACTGCGGATAATAGCTCAGGCCAGCGCTTTCGCAACCGCCACGACCCCGTCGGCGAGGCGGCTGGGGACATAGCCACCTTCCAGTACCACCGCGAGCGGCGTCCGGGGAAACGCGGTCCGGAGCCGGAGAATCCACTCGGCGTAATGCTCCGGCTCCAGGGTGAAGCCGCCGAGGGGATCGCCATACATCGAGTCGAACCCGGCAGACACCAGGATCACATCGGGAGGCCACGACTCGGTGGCGAGGAGGACGCCGGACCAGAACGTCTCGACATAGTCGCCGGGAGGAAGTCCGGCCCGCATCGGCCGGTTGAAGACATTGCCGATCCCGCGCTCGTCGGCGGCGCCACTGAAGGGCCAGTGGGGCCACTGGTGCATCGACAGGAACCGAATCGTCGGATCGGCCTCAACCAGGGCCTGGGTGCCGTTGCCATGGTGGACATCCCAATCCAGGATCAGCGCCCGCTCGGCGCCCCGGGCTTGGGCCTCCCGGGCCGCTACGACCACGTTGCCGAGCAAACAGAACCCCATGGGCGCCGCGGCCAAGGCATGATGGCCGGGCGGGCGGGCCGCCGCGAAGGCCGGGACGCCAGCCAGCGCCGAGTCGACGGCGGCGAGGGCGGCGCCGGCGGCGCCTAACGCCGCATCGAAGCTCCGGGCATTCATGGCCGTATCGGGATCGAGTTGGCCGCCGCCGGCGGCCGCGGTGGTTGCGAGACGGTCGAGATACGATCGCGGATGGACCCGCTCCAGCGAATCGGCCGCCGCCCCGGTCACTTCCCGGAGTACCTGCGGGTCGAGGGACCGGACCCGATCCAGGATGGCCCGGAGGCGGGCCGGGCTTTCCGGATGCCGGGGGCCCGCCGAATGCTCGCTGCTCGCTCGGGAAAAGAAGATCGGCCCCATCGGGCTCGCCCCGGAAACTACCGGACCGGCGATCGCGCCCTGGCGAGGACGATCAATCCGGCGTTCGCCACCACTCCGGCGTCACCGATGGTCTGGGAGCCCTCCGCCAATTCAGCCCCTCGGAACTTCACGAGGTACTGATCGGCCGGCTGGCGAACCCGAGCCGCCTCGAGGGCTTGCATCTTGAGATCGCGCACCAACGCCGTCGGCGCGAGGTCGAGGCGGATCTCATCCCAGACGTCGAGCACCATCACGCGAACGGGAATCGGATTCATTGGGGATTCGTCGGGAGGGTCGAAAGGAACCGGCTGACGGCCTGGTCGAACAGCAGGGTCGACGCCCGCACCCGCTGGCCGTCGGCGTTGGCGAAGATCGCGATGGCAATCTCCTCGCCACCCTGCCCGCGCAACGTCAAGAACCCCTGCCCTTCCTTTTCGGGATAGGCGGCGTTGTGGGGCACCCGATCGGCGAAGAACGCCTTGGCGCGGGTGATCACGTCCGCGGAGGACAAGGTCGTGGTGATTTCATGTACCATGGCGGCTCTTACAGCTTGAGGATGGTGACGCCGGTCGGCTGCGCCGGGATGGCGATCGAACTGGCGACTTTCCGGGTGGCCAAATCCACGACGTCGATGGCCCCCGGGTCCGACCCGATCGATTCCTGCGAGACATACGCGTACCGGCTGTCCGGTGAAAACGCGATCCCGTGGACGATCTTCTTGGCGGTCTTGATCCGGGCCACTTCGGCCAAGGTCTTGAGGTCGATGATACTGAAGCTCTGATCCTTCTTGTTCGTCACGATCGCGACCGAGCCGTCCGGAGCCGGTTCGACGTTGTAGGCGCCGAGTCCGACCGGAATCTCCCGGGTCAACGTCAACGAGGCGGCATCCCAGACCTGGACCGTGTTGCCGTAGTTGCACGCCACGTACAGGGTCTTGTCGTCGGCGGACACCGACACAAACGTGCCGGCGCACTCTTTGTCGGTGAGCTTGGCCGGCATCGGGGCCGATCCCGCGGGCGTCTGATGCTGGGCGTGCGCCGGGTCGGCGGCCATCTTGCTCATGTCATGGCCCTTCCCGGTCTTGACCCGCCGGGTGATCGCGAAGGTCCCAATGTCGACTTCGAGAATTTCATCGCTGTTCATGCAGGACACATACGCAAACGTCCCGGCGTGGTTCACCTTGACCCCGTGCGGCATGTCGCAGGCGGGGAGGTCGGTGATTTTGGCCATCGTCGGCACGTGGACGATCGAGACGACATTGACCCGAGGCCGGTCGCCATGGAAATCGGAGTTGGCCACGAACGCGAACTCGCCGTCGGGCGTGATGGCGATCGTGGTTGGAAACAGCTCGACCGTGGCCTTCCCGATCAAGGTGTCGTTGCCGGCATCGAGGCGCCACAGCGTTCCAAACGGGACCCCGTGGGCAATGGTGATGAAATAGGACTTCATGTCCGGCGCGACGGTGATGTTGTGGGGACCGTCGATATCGGCCGGCATGATCCCGACCGGGACGACCCGGTCCACCACCAGCGTCGCGCCCACCGGCTTCAGCCACGTCACGATGTCGCCGGACTCGCTGACGACCCCAACCCGGTACTTCTGCTCTTGCGCCACGGCCGGCGGCGCGAACGCCGCTACGGCCGCCAGCACCAGCCAACGGATCTGCATCGATTCGACCCCTCCAAGGACCGCCATTACGGTTCCGCTTCCACCCAAATTTCCCGCTGATCGACGTCCGGCGTCCGAAGCACGTCCATCAGCTTCGGGGGCCGGACCACCACGAGGACGAGTTCTCCCGCCGGGGGCGCCTCGACGCCTTGGACCGACAGGAAGGCCGGCAACCGGAGATCGCCCGGGAGCTCAACCCGGTACCGGCTCCCAGCCCACGGGAATCGCACGACCCCACCCGGCCCGTCTCGTTCCACCTCGACAAAATAGTCGTCCTCGACCCGAAACACGCCTCCGGGCACCGATTCCCCGTCCCGGTAGAAGGTTGGATCGAACGGTTCGCCGGCCAGTCGGGCAAAGTTGTGTTCGGTCGCCTCGTCGAACGCCTCGAGCGCCGGCTCCCGAGCCCGCCACTCGACGTGGTGGCGAATCTCATGCGTCAGGGTTTCCCAGACCTCGTGATGCCAATCAAAATCATCCTGGTCCCGCGCCAAGGCCTGGAACGAACCATGGTACAACACCACGCGGCTTCGGAGCGCATCCGGTTCGTCGGAGGTCGTCGGCAGCGGAATACACTCCCCGAGCGTAAAGACCTCTCCCCGCTCCGGATGCGCCACCGTCCGCGGCGACACGACGATCTCGGAAATCCCGTCCATAAACTCCTCCGGAATATCCGCCGCCAACCGCCGCACCAAGTCCTCAAACCCCGAAAGCTCCACGCCGTCAGCCGAGCGCCGAGTGCCGAGCGCCGAGTGCCGAGTGCCGAGCGCCGAGTGCCGAGCCGAGATACCCGAGCACCGCGCCGAACGCGATCCGTTCCTGGGCCATCGAGTCCCGGTGGCGGACCGTCACCTGGCCGTCCTCCGCCGACTGGCCGTCCACCGTGATACAAAACGGCGTCCCCACTTCGTCCATTCGCCGATACCGCCGCCCGATGGCCCCGCTGTCGTCATAAAAACACGGCAGGTGCTTCCGAAGATCATTGAACAGCTCGGTGGCCTGCTCCGGCATCCGCTCCCGGTTCATCAAGGGCAGGACGGCCGCCTTGATCGGCGCGATCGCCGGATGGAACCGCATCACCACCCGGGTCTCGCCCTCCACCATCTCCTCGTGATAGGCATCGGCCATGACCGTGAGCGCCACGCGGTCGGCCCCGGCGGACGTCTCGACGATGAACGGGACGAACCGTTCGCCGGTGGCATGCTCGAAATACTCGAGCTTCTTGCCGGACGCTTCCTGATGCCGCTTCAAGTCGAAGTCGGTCCGGTTGTGAATCCCCTCGATTTCGTGCCACCCGAACGGAAACTCGTATTCGATGTCGTAGGCCGCCCGGGCATAGTGCGCCAACTCGGTCGGCCCATGCTCATGCCAGCGGAGCTTGGCCGGGTTCAAACCCAGCTCGTGGTGCCAGGCCATCCGGAGGGCCCGCCACCGTTCAAACCACTCGGCGTCCGTGCCCGGTTTCACGAAGAATTGCATTTCCATCTGCTCGAACTCCCGGGTCCGGAAGATGAAATTCCCCGGCGTGATTTCGTTCCGGAAGGCCTTCCCGATCTGGGCGATGCCGAAGGGCACTTTCTGTCGGGAGCTGTTGAGCACGTTCAAGTAGTTGACGTAAATGCCCTGGGCCGTTTCAGGCCGGAGGTAGACCACCGAGGCCTGCTCTTCGACCGGGCCCATGAAGGTCTTGAACATCAAATTGAACATGCGGGGTTCGGTCAAATCGCACGTCGAGTGCTCCCCCGGTCGTTTCGACGGCTTCTGGGGACACTGGCCGGCATTCATCTGGTCGGCCCGGAACCGGGCTTTGCAGGTCCGGCAGTCAACCAGCGGGTCGGTAAATCCGGCCACGTGCCCCGACGCTTCCCAGACCTTTGGGTGCATCAGAATGGCCGCATCGAGTCCTTCGATATCGTCCCGCGACCGGACCATGGCCTGCCACCATCGATCCTTGATGTTTCGCTTCAGCTCGACCCCCAAGGGCCCGTAGTCCCACACCGAACCGAGCCCCCCGTAGACCTCGGAGGACTGGAAGACGAACCCGCGGCGTTTGGCGAGGGAAACCAGCTTGTCCATCACAGTCGGGGTGGCCATGCGAAACCAGGGTCAGAGATCAAGGGAGCAGGGGCTGAATGCCCCCGCCAAGACCAAAGGTACCGATGGGCTAACTTGCAGGCAAGCAACGATTTGCGCTCCTGGCAACTTGCCCTTTTCGGGGCAACCCGGGAACCAGGTGGTGATGCGCCGATGCCACAGCGCGAGCAATGGCAATAACTTAAGGGGGGTTCGAATCTGGCTTGGACTTTGCCTCTCCCTTGTTCCCTAGAGCTGGCTTCCCCTCGAAGTCGACTGGTGACATCGGGCCGAGGCGCCGGCGTGGAGGTACACGATGCAACTTCATTCAGTTCGATCCGACCGACGAGGCTACTCCCTCGGCGAGCTCCTCTGGGTCATCGTGATCCTCGGGGTCTTGGCGGCGCTGGCCATCCCGCGCCTCGATTGGATGAAATACCGGCTCAACGCCGAAAGCCGGAACATGTCGCTCCAGATGACCTACGCCCAGCGGCTGGCGGTCAGCCTCCAGCACAACGTCCGGGTCACCATTGACCACGGCCAGCGCCGGCTGATCGTCGACGAGGACGCCAACAACGACGACACCTATACCGCCGGCGAGCGCCGCCGAGTGATCCAGTTGGATGACGGCGTCAACTTCGAAAAGAACGGGGTGGCCGACCTGCCGTCGCCGTCCCCGACCAACGAAGTGACCCAAATCATCTACCGGCGGGACGGGAGCGCCGACCAGGCCGGCGTGATCTTCCTGAACACGGTCCGCGGGGTGGCGATGAGTTCGAACCGGGACGCCCGGGCGCTCGAGATTGCCCGGGCCACCGGGCGGGCCACGATCTACCGCTACTTGAACAGCACCTGGATAAAGGGGAGCTGATGAACCGCAAAGGCTTCACTCTGATTGAAGTCCTGATCGCCGTGGTGCTCCTGAGCATCGCCGTGGTCAGCCTGGGCCAGTTCATGGGCAAGTACCAGAAGGCCACCGCCAACGCCACCTTGCTCTCGACGATGACGTCGATCGCCAAGGAGCGGATCGAACTGGTCCGGGGCGACCCTCGGTACACCACCATGGCCACCCGCTACGGGGCCGGGGCGAGCGCCGACACGACCGGATTTCCCGGCTATTCGATGGTTCGCCGCCGGACCTTCGTGACCCGAGACCAAACCGGAGCTCCCGCCCGCGACCGGACCACTGTCACGGTTCGGGTCTTCACCACCACCGCCATCGTCAAGGACACGGTCAGTCTCACTGCCGTGATTGCCAGGCCATGAAGAAACCCACTCGGTCGGAAGCCGGTTTTTCGCTCGTTGAGCTGCTGGTGACTCTGGTGGTGCTCAGCCTGATCATGGGCACGACGGTCTTGTTCTTCCAGAACCAGAACAAGAGCTTCATCCAGGGCAGCGAGAAGATGGACTTGCTCCAGAACGCTCGGTACTCCGTGAGCCAAATGGAGCGATTAGTACGGACGCTCGGTGCGGGCGTCACGGGCCAGCAGCCCATGTTGGTCTACGGCGGCAACGACGTCATCGCGTTCAACACCGACTACCTCGAAACCGACACGACCAATTTCCGGTGGGCGGTGAACTTCAATCCGAGTATGCCGGCCGCGCTCGGAACCGCCTGGACTGTGGGTACGGCCGGAACGATCCCGAACACCAGCTACACCTATCCGGCGCAGACATTTCTGCTCGGGAACGGCTCCCCGAGCCCGGCCGAGACCAAGATCTTCTGGTTTGCGCTGGACTCGGCGACTTCACGAACCGATGACTATGTGCTCTATGAGCGGACCAACGCCGGCACCGCGGAGTACATCGCCCGCAACATCCTGGCCTATCCCGGCCGGCCGTTCGTCGAATATTTCCTGACCCGGCGCCTGAGCACCGGCCTCGACACCTTGATCATCGCGAGTGGGGCGCTGCTGCCCCTCAAACGCCTGGTCCTCCAATCGTCGTTCACCTCATCCGACACGGCCAATGCCGTGCGACCGGACAGCGTCGAGGCCGTGCGGATCAACATCCGGATCACCAACGGGAAGCTCGGTTCCGAACAGCGAACCCGGGACTTCTCACAGCTGCTCCAGGTTCCCAACAACGGCCTGCCGTCGCCGAACGTCTGCGGCCGCTCGCCGTTTCCGCCGACCACGTTCACGGCCACGCAGGACACGGTGCCAGGGTCCGGCGTCATCACATTGGCCTGGAACCGGTCGCCCGATCACGGAGGCGGCGAGTACGACATTCGCCAGTATGTCCTCTATCAGCGGGATGACACGGCCACCGTATGGACCGACCCGTTGATGATGATGCGGGCTGATACCACGACCGCGTATTCCGTCATCCTGGGGGGTCTGATTCCCGGCGCGGCGTACGATTTTGCCGTCGCGGCTCAGGACTGCACGCCCAGCCAGTCGACGTTGTTCTCCATTACCCAGAGTGCGCCATGAGGCAACAGGAGAGTTCCATGACCCCGCTCCTCCGGAACGAACGAGGCGTCGCGTTGGTGCTGGCGCTGTTGATCACGCTGGCCATCGCGGCGCTCGCGATCGGCGGCGTCATGGTCGCCGGCAGCGGCACCCTGACGGCCAAGTTCTCGGCCAAGGAAGCCGCGCTCCACTCGCTCTCGGACGCCGGCTTGGAGTTGGCCCGAGACTCGATCAACCGGGTCCCGACGATCCTGCCGGACAGCGGGTTCATCCAAATCGTTCCGGCCAGCACGATCATCGATGCCCAGGGTATTACCGTCTCCGGCTACACCCGATCGGTCTATGCGGGGAAGACCGGCGGACGGACCGGCGGACCGGCGACGGCGGGCCAGTACGGCAGCAACTTCATGAGCATCGTCTCGGTGATCAACGACCCCCGAGGGTCGGTGGCGGCCCGACGGGGGCTCTTTACTCAGGAATCGTGGTCGCGGTTCGCGGTGGCGGTCAACAACTGGAGCGGCACCGCCGTCTACGGGTGTGCCGAGTCGATTGCGGGGCCCTTCCACTCCAACAACACCTTGAAGCTCCAGTCCGGCTGCACCACGCCGAAGGTCGGGTTCTTCGGACCCGTGACGGTGGTCGGGACGATCAGCAACCCCACCTCGGGGAACTTCACCCAGGGCTCGGCCACGGGCGCGACGCCCCTGGTATGGCCGACGGCGGCCCAGTTCGCGACGATGCGACAGTACGCCCAAGACGCCGACATTGCCGGTGGCGACTACGACATCACCTCCACGGGCCCCGCGGCCGGCAACCGGCCGTGCACCCGGCTCGATTTTCAGGTTCTCGATTCCAACGGGGACGGCGTGATCCAATGGGACGAGGGCTATGTCCGGGTCCTCAAATGCGTGACCAACGGTGTGGCAACGAGCACGGACACCGCAGCCAACTTCGTGACCGGCCGGCGCTGGAACGAAAACCCCGCCGCCCAATTTGCCCTCGGCGTCACGACCCTGACCGACCCGAATATCCGAAGCCCGAACTGCGGCGGCGTGCCCGCGGCGAGCACCCGGGGCTGGACGACAGCTCGGAACCTCTACGCCAGCATGGCCGGCCTCGGCCGGACCGCGACGCAGATCCGGGACACGATTCGATCGGCGTTGACCAGCGGGCCCCGGCGGTGTTTGATGGGCGGCGATCCCCGACTGAACAGCATGGCCGTTTCCGACACGATCCTCCGCGACTCGGCCACCGTCAACTTCAACCTGCCGGCCACCTACGGCGGCCAGTGGATTCGCCGCCGGCTCGGCGCTCACTCCTCGGTCACCCCACGCCGCAATACCATCGCGGCCGGCGGCGACGCCGAGTATTGGATTCCGTTAGGCAAAAACCCGAACTTCAAAGGTGTCATCTACGTCACCGGCAACGTCGCCATCAGCGGCCGGCTCCGGGGCCGGGTGTCCGTCGTCACCACCGGCAGCATCAACCTGGCCGACGACTTCCGGTATTGGACCGCTCCAGGAACCAACTGCTCGGAAACCGGCGACATCTTCGGGGCGATTTCTGGCGTGGACGTCATTATCGAAGACAACAGTGTCCAAACCCCGTTCAAGACCAACAACGTCTATTGGGGTGGCTACGACGACACCTCGGCCGACGAAAACTACGATCTGTTCATGATCATGCTGGGGAATTTCTACGGCGACAAGCCGGGCTCCCCGAACTACAACGGACCGGCGTCGCCCGCCATTCCCGGCACCACCCCCGACGTCTGCGGCGGCGCGGCGGCCGGCTGTATTCGGATCAACGGCGGCATGGGGCTCGGGTTCGTCGATTACTCCACCTATTCCGGGTTGGGGAGCGCCAACTCGTCGGGGTGGGCTGAAGCCCACACCTACGACGCCTGCGGCGCCTCGAACCCACCGCCCTACTTCCCGACCACGGGACGGTACGTCAAGAGCCGGTACTATGAGCTCGATCCCGTCTGGCTCAACCAGACGACGATCGCGGGGTATTTTCGGAACTTGCAGAGCAGGTAAGGGCTCGGCACTCGGCACTCGGCACTCGGCACTCGGCGCGGCTAGATCTCGATGATTTGGTCGCGGCGGGTGCCGACGCTGATGTAGCGGATCGGGGTATCGGAGAGGGATTCGAGCCGGGTCAGGTAGGCCCGGGCGTTGGCAGGGAGATCGGCCAGGGTCCGGGCTTCGGCGGTTGAGGTCTTCCAGCCGGGGAGGACCTCGTACACCGGCTTCAGGCGTTCGAGGATGGAGACGTCGGCGGGCATCTCGTCGATGGCCCGGCCATCCAGTTGGTACCCAACCGCGACCGGGATCTGGTCGAATCCATCGAGCACGTCGAGTTTGGTCACCGCGAGGGCCGTCAGGCCGTTGACGCGGGCGGCGTAGCGCGCCACCACCGCGTCAAACCACCCACAGCGGCGGGGGCGGCCCGTCACAGCCCCGAACTCATGTCCGACCCGCCGGAGCTCGGCTTCTTCGGCATCGGCCGCCAGCGTGGGCAGGGGGCCGTTCCCGACCCGGGTCGTATAGGCCTTGACCACCCCCAGCACGCCGTCGATCATCGTCGGCCCGATCCCGGCCCCGACCGAGGCGCCACCGGCCGTCGTGTTGGAGGAGGTTACGAACGGGTAGGACCCGTGATCAACGTCCAGCAGAGACCCTTGGGCCCCTTCCAGAAGCACCCGCTTCCCAGCCTTCAGGGCGCGATGGAGGTGAGCCCCGGTGTCCGTGGTGAGGGCCTGAAGCCGTGGCCCAATGGCCCGGACCAGGGCAAGATGCTCCTCCAGAGAGGCCCGCTCGGTCATCCCCGCCAAGGCCAGCCACTCGTTGGCCCGCTCGATCCGCGCCGGAAGCAACGCCTCGAGCACCGGCGGATCGCCCGCCAGGCCGACCCGAAGGCCCCGCCGCCCGTACTTGTCCTCGTAGGCCGGGCCGATCCCGCGTTTGGTCGTCCCGATGTTCTGGCGTCGCTCCTCGGCCAGGTCGAGCAGCTTGTGATACGGCAGCACCAGATGGGCCCGGTCCGACACCAGGATCCGACCGGCGGTCGAGATCCCCCGTTCCTCCAAGCCATCGAGTTCGGCGAAGAAACTCTCCGGATCGATGACGACACCGTTGCCTAACAGGCAGGTCGTGGTCGGATGGAGCATCCCGCTTGGAATCAGGCGAAGGACGAACTTGGTGTCACCGATTACGACCGTATGACCCGCGTTGGCCCCGCCTTGGTAGCGGACCACCAGATCGGCCCCTTCGGACAGCACGTCGACCAGCTTGCCTTTGCCCTCGTCGCCCCATTGAGAGCCAACGACCACGAGGCACCGTAACTTGGAGTCGAACATCAGCGTTTCGTCCTCGGGGCGAGTACGGCGGTCTCGACGTCGGTCGAGTCGAGCGCCCGAGCCGTCTGGGCGGACACCGCGCCGGCCTTGACCAACTCGGCCACGTGCTGCTGGAAGGTTTGCATCCCGGATTTCCCATAGCCTCGGGTCATCAGGTTCTTGACGTCCATGATTCGGGCGGGGTCCTTGATGGCATCCCGCACCGCCGGAGTGGCGATCAGGATCTCGGCGGCGAGGATCCGCCCCGACCCGTCCTTCCGGGGGAGGAGCCGCTGCGACACGATGGCCGCCACCGCTTCCGAGAACCGGACCAAACCGATTTCCCGTTCCTCGTAGGGGAGCATCGCAATGACCTGGCCGATCGTCGTGACCACGTCGGGGGTCGGCATGGCGCCGATCACCAACCGCCCGGTTTCGGCGGCCTTGATGGCCGTGTCGAGGGTCTGGATGTCGTGCACGTCACCGATGACGATCACATCCGGATCCTGGCGGAGAGCCGCCTTGATGCCGACCGCCACCGACGGCGTGTCGATCCCGACCTCGCGCTGGGTAACCGAGCAACTGATATCGCGGTGCAAGAACTCGATCGGATCTTCGATGGTGACGATATGGCGTTGCTGATTCTGGTTCATGTGATGGAGCAGCCCGGCCACGGTCGAACTCTTGCCGCTGCCGCTGACGCCGGTCACCAGCACCAGACCGCTCCGGGCCTCGGCCAACGCTTGGACCGCCGGCGGAACCCCGAGGTGATCGAGCGTCGGCACGGAAAACGGGATGACCCGCATCACGATCATGAACGACGACCGCTGCCGGAGCAGGTTGACCCGGAAACGACCCACGCCCGGAAGCCCCCACGAGCAGTCATGATCGGTGATCTGATCGAGCCGGTTCCGGTCGGACTCGGTGCCGATCAGTTTCTCGGCCACCGCCCGGGTCTGGTCGGGCGTGAGCCGCTGTTTGGTGAGCGGAACCAACTTGCCGTCGATCCGGGCCCGGAACACGTCTCCAGCCTTGATGTGGAGGTCGGACGCCCCGCGGTCCACCGCGGCCTTGATGATTTTCTCGATCGGGACTCCCGACACGGTCAGGTTCCTTTCAAGGGCAGAAAGCCCATCCGCTGCTCGATCCCGGCGATCGTCTCCGAGGCGATCGCCCGGGCCCGTTCGGCCCCGCGGGCGATGGCCCGATCGACCGTCGCGGTATCGGCCCGGAGTGCTTCTCCCCGGATCCGGATCGGTGTCAATTCCGCGATGACATTGTCCGCCAGCACCCGCTTGCAATCAAGGCAGCCCCAGCCGGCCGTCCGGCACTTGGTGTCGACCTCCGCCACGGTGGCCGGCGGCGAGAAGTGCTGGTGCAGCGTGAAGAGGTTGCAGTGCTCGGGCGTACCCGGGTCCTTCTTGGTCTTCCGAGCCGGGTCGGTCTTCGCGGGCCGGAGCTTCTCCCAGATCTGTTCGGGGGACTCGAAGAGCCCGATGGTGTTGCCGAGACTTTTCGACATCTTGGCCTCGCCGTCGAGACCGAGGATCCGCTTGGCCGGGGTCAGGAGCGCCTTGGGCTCCGGAAGAAACGGAGCCGCCGGCGAGAACTCCGCGTTCCAGGCCCGGACGATTTCCCGCGACAACTCGAGATGCTGGACCTGATCCTCGCCGACCGGCACCAAATTGGCCCGGTAGAGCAGGATGTCGGCGGCCTGCAGCACCGGATACATTAGCAGGCCGGCAGGGACCCGTTCCATCCGTTGGGATTTGTCTTTGAACTGCGTCATCCGCTCCAGTTCGCCGATCCCGACCACGTTGGTGAAGAACCACATCAACCGGGTGTGCTCGGGAACGTGCGATTGGGCAAAGATGATCGAGCGGTCCGGATCGAGGCCGGCCGCCATCAGGCTCACCAACATGTCCCGGGTCCGCCCGGCCAACTGGGCCGGATCGTACTTGGCCGTGAGGACGTGCAGATCGACGACGCAATAGAGGCACTCGTGCTCGTCCTGCAGGCGAACCCAATTCTTGACCGCACCCAGCCAGTTGCCAAGGTGCAAATCGCCGGTGGGTTGGATGCCGGAAAAGACTCGATCCATGACTCGTTCGCTCGGGGTTAGCAGGACGTCAGGGGCAAACTAGCCACCCGAAAGGGCACTCGCAAGATGAACTCCTCCTTGAACTTAACGCAATTGGCGGCGGCCGCCGCCGCCCGGGCCGCCGACTACCTCCGCCAGGTCGAACGCCCGGGTGACCCCACCGCCTGGACCGCCAAAGGCCGGCACGATTTCGTCACCGTATGCGACCAAGATGCCGAATCCATCATCACCGAGGTCCTGCTCCGGGGCGAACCCGGCTCGGTGGTCATGGGCGAGGAGCTCTCGCCCGGACCCGAGCGGGGCCAGCTGACCTGGATCGTCGATCCCATCGACGGCACCACCAATTTCATCCACGGCTTCCCGGCCTACGCCGTTTCCATTGCCGCCGAGGTGAACGGTGTGCTCGAGGCGGGCGTGGTCCTCCACGTCGAACCGAACCGGCTCTATCACGCCACCCGCGGCCAGGGCGCATGGTGTGACGAGAGGCGGTTGCAGGTATCGACCATCGAATCCCCGGGATTTGCGCTGGTCGGCACCGGATTCCCGTTCAAGCACCCCGAACACCTCGCCGCCTATTTGCCCCAGTTTGCTACCATCGCCATGGCAACGTCCGGCATTCGCCGCGCCGGCTCGGCGGCGCTCGATCTCTGTTGGGTGGCGGCTGGCATGTTCGACGGGTTCTGGGAACTGATGCTGGCGCCCTGGGATATGGCGGCGGGGGTGCTGATGACGAGAGAAGCGGGCGGGCGGGTAACCGATCTCGACGGGCGAAACGTCGGCGCCGCGAATTCGGCGGTCGTCGCGGGCAACCCCGCCATCCACGCGTGGCTGCTCGAAACGCTGAGCGGCCTGCCTACGCTGCCTGGGTCAGAATCCTCGGACCCGCCGCGGTGACCGCCACCGTGTGCTCGAAGTGCGCCGAGAGCGACCCGTCGGCGGTGACCACGGTCCACTTATCGGCCAGGAGCTTGGTCTTGTAGTCGCCCATCGTGATCATCGGCTCGATCGCGATGGTCATCCCCTCGAGCAGCCGTTCACCCCGCTTCGGCCGGCCGTGGTTCGGCACCTGGGGATCTTCGTGCATCTTGGTCCCGACCCCGTGCCCCACCAGCTCCCGAATCACCCCGTAACCACCGGCCTCGGCCACGGTCTGGACCGCGTGGCCGATATCGCCGATGTGGTTTCCGAGCCGAGCCTGTTCGATCCCCGCGGCGAGCGCCCGCTCGGTCGTGGCCAAAAAGACCAGTGTTTCCGGCGCCACCGCCCCGATCGGCACGGTGATAGCGCTATCGGCGTGGAAACCGTCGATACAGACGCCGCAGTCAATGCTGACGATCCCGCCCTCCCGGAGCGGACGCTTGGGCGACGGGATCCCGTGGACCACTTCTTCGTTGATCGAGATACACAGGCTCTTGGGGAACCCGTAGAGGCCCTTGAACGACGGCTTGGCGCCCTTGTGGCTCCGAATGAACTTCTCGGCTTCCCGGTCGAGATCCTCGGTGGTGATCGACGGCTTGACGAGCCCCCGGCACAGTTCGAGGGTAGCGAACACGATGGCCCCTGCTCGGGCCATGGTGTCGATTTCACGCGGCGATTTGAGGGTGACCATGAGAACCGCGTTACCGGCCGACCGCGGCCTTGGCGGCGGCGGCAATCGACTCGACCGACCCGACCGCCGGGATCTTGGTGACGCCGCCTTGGGCCTCGTACCAGGCCACCACCGGCGCCGTTTGGTCGCGGTAGGCCGTGAGGCGACGCTGCACGGCGGTCGGGTCGTCATCGGCCCGGCCCTCGATCGTCCGGCGCTTGGCGATTCGGGCCAAGATTTCCTCATCGGTCACGTCAAAGAACAACACCAAGTCGATCTTCCGGCCGAGCCCGGCAAGCAACGCCGCCACCCCTTCAGCCTGGGGAATCGTCCGGACCACCCCGTCGAAAAGGACGCCGCGGCTGCAGGCCGGCTTGGCAATCTCTTCGCCGACGATCCCCATGATGATGTCGTCGCTGACCAACGCCCCGGACTCCATGACCGCCCGGGCCTTCAGCCCCAACGGAGTTCCGAGCTTGACCGCGTCCCGGAGCAAATCCCCGGTGGCCAGCTTCGGAATCCCAAGCCGCTCGGCAAGGATCGCCCCTTGCGTCCCCTTGCCCGCTCCAGGCGGCCCCATCAACAGAATATCCACCGCCTCCCCTTTCCTAAAAATAAGGGGCGGGCTTCCGCCCACCCCGAGTGCCGAGTGCCGAGCGCCGAGTGCCGAGCCCTAAATGAACCGCTGCTGCCGGCCCCTGAACTTGACCCGGCCGGTCTTCATGAAGCTATCGTACTTCCGAAGAGTCCGGTGCTGTTCGATCTGCGCGATCGTGTCGAGCAAGACGCCGACTACGATCAGAATCGAGGTCCCGCCGAACGCCGACTGATAGTTGAACTGGCGCGCCACGATCGTCGGAATGATCGAAATCAGAGCCAGGAACAGCGAGCCCGGCAGGGTAATCCGCCCGAGCACTTGGTCGATGTAGTCGGCCGTCGCCGCACCCGGCTTCACGCCGGGAATGAATCCGCCCTGCTTCTTCAGATTCTCCGACAGATCGACCGAATTGAAGATGATCGAAGTGTAGAAGTAGCTGAACAGCACCACCATGACCGCAAACACAATGTCGTAGGGCAGGTCGCCGGGGGTGAAGAAATTGGCGATGTCCTTGAGCGATTCGCTTTGGGTGAAGTTGGCAATGGTGCTCGGCATGATGATGATCGTCTGGGCAAAGACGATCGGCATGACGCCGGCGGTGATCAGCCGGATCGGAATAAAGGTCTTCTGGCCCTCGCGGACCCGGCCGCGTCCCATGACTTTTCGAGGGATTTGGATGGGGATTCGCCTGGCGGCAATCGTCATCGCGACCACCGCGGCAATGGCGCCGATGGCCAAGGCTACGACGATGAAGGCCCCGCCGAAGCTCACACCGCCAACCCGGACTTGATCGATCAACTGGAAGGTCGAGGGCCAGAGCCGCTCGATGATCGACACCGCGATCAGCAAGCTCATCCCGTTCCCGATCCCTCGTTCGGTGATCTGCTCACCGAGCCACATCATGAAGATCGCGCCGACCGTCAGGGTGAACCACATCGTCAGCCGGGCCGCGAAGCCCGGGTTGGCGATGGCGCCGGGAATCGACTCCGTAAACGCGGTAAAGGTGATGGCCTGGGAAAAGGCGATCACGATGGTCATGTACCGGGTCCACTGCGTGAGCTTCTTCTTCCCTTCCTCGTCCTTCTGCATCTTGCTCACGGTCGGGAAGATCCCGCCGAGCAGCTGGAAGATGATGGAGGCAGAGATGTACGGCATGATCCCCAAGGCAAAGATCGTGGCCCGATAGAGCCCGCCGCCCAGGGTGTCGTACAACTGGAAGAAGGTACTGGTGCCCTGATTGCTGTTGATGAACGCCTGGAGGGCGTCCACGTTGACCCCGGGCGCGACAATGTGCGCCCCGATCCGGTAAATCAGAATCGCAATGAGGGTAAACGACAGCTTGCGTTTGAGCTCCTCGTCAATCCCAAGCGAGGGGAGACCTTGGGCCGGACTCGTCACCTTACGCCTCGACTTTTCCGCCGGCCGCTTCGATCTTGGCCTTGGCGTTCCCGGAAAGTGCCACGCCCCGAACCGTGAACGCCCGCGTGACGTCGCCGGTGGCCAACAGCTTGACGATATCGGTGGCCTTCTTGATCAGGCCGGCCGCCGCCAAGGTTTCGGGTGTGATCTCGTTGCCGCTGACCTTCTCCAAGCTGCGGAGGTTGACGGCCTGAGCGGTCTCTTTGAACGGGTTGGTAAAGCCCCGCTTGGGCAGCCGCCGGAACATCGGCATCTGGCCGCCTTCGAACCCGGGATTGGTCGAGCCGCCTGTCCGGGCCTTGTGACCCTTATGCCCTTTACCGGACGTCTTGCCGAGCCCGCTGCCGACGCCACGACCAACCCGGCGGCGCGCGACATTGCTGCCCTTGGCCGGCTTCAGGTTGGAGAGAGTGATCTTGCTGGTCATCCTGCGTTCTCCGCCTTGCTCACTTCGACCATGTGCCGAACCTTGAACAACATGCCCCGGACCGAGGCATTGTTGACCACTTCGACCACGGCCTGATGTTTAAACAGCCCGAGCGACGCCAAGGTCCGGCGCATCGTCTCACTGTGGCCGATCGAGGACCGGATCTGCTTGACCCGAACCCGCGCCGCGTCCTTCTCGGCCGGAATCGTGGCGGCGTAGTAGACCGGACCCTGCCGGAAGACTGCTGGATTGCGTCCCATCGTTGCTACCCCTCCTGCCGCGGCTTATACCCAAGGGTCTCGACCTCGACCCCGCGTTCCCGGGCCACCTGCCGGGCCGACACCAACGAACGGAGCCCATCAATCGTTGCCCGCACCATGTTGTGCGGATTGTTCGACCCGAGGCTCTTGGTGAGAATATCGCTAATTCCGACGCACTCGAGCACCGCGCGAACCGCCCCGCCGGCAATGACACCGGTACCGGTCGCCGCCGGCTTGAGCAGCACCCGACCGGCGCCATGATGGCCGAGGATTTCGTGGGGAATCGTGGTCCCGGTCCGGGGCACTTCGGTCATGGCCCGTTTGGCCGCCTCGACCGCCTTGCGCACGGCTTCGGAGACTTCGTTGGCCTTGCCCGTGGCAAAACCGACCCGGCCCTTGCCGTCGCCGACGGCGACCAGCGCGTTGAACGAGAACCGCCGGCCGCCCTTGACGACCTTCGCGACGCGATTGATGTCCACGACCTTCTCGATGAACTCGCTCGGCGCTTCCCGGTCCCGCCGGCCACCGTCGCGCCGGCCCCGCTCGCCGCCGCGGCCACTCCCGCCCCCACCACTCGCCCCGCGACCACGGCCCCGGCCTCGGCCCGCTTCGGCCGGTGCGTCGGGCGTCTCTGTCGCCTGCACGTCAGGTTCGGTCATTTAGAACTCCAATCCGCCTTCGCGAGCGCCGTCGGCGACCGCCTTGACTCGCCCATGATATCGGAAACCGGCCCGGTCGAACACGACCTTGGCGATCCCGGCTGCTTTGGCCTTCGACGCGAGCAACTTGCCCGTGGCCTTGGCCCGCGCGACCTTGCCGGTCCCGTCGAGTTCGATGCCTTCGCTCCGGTCGGCCACCCCGAGCAACACCACGCCCTTGTCGTCGTCCACCAACTGGGCGTAGATGTGCTTGATCGACCGGAAAATGACCAAGCGCGGACGCTCGGGCGATCCGGAGACTTTCTTCCGGACGCGCAGGTGCCGGCGATACCGCCGCTCTTCGCGCGTCTTCGGTGCATGAATTGAACGCATGGTTTACTTCGCTCCCGTCTTGCCGGCCTTGCGGCGGACCTGCTCGCCTTGATAGCGCACACCCTTGCCCTTGTAGGGTTCGGGCGGACGAATCGAGCGGATGTCCGCAGCGACTTGGCCGACCAGTTCCTTGCTGGGCCCCGAGATCTTCACGACGGTGTTGTTCTCCACCACCATCTTGATCCCGGCAGGGGCGTCGTACTTCACGGGGTGCGAGAAGCCCAGGCTCAAGTTGAGTCCCTTAGGCGACACCTCGGCCTTGTAACCGACGCCCTGGATTTCGAGGACCTTCACGAAGCCCTTCGAGACGCCTTCGACCATGTTGGCCACCAGGGTCCGCGACAGCCCGTGCAACGCCCGATGCATCGGTTCGTCGGTCGGCCGGCTGACGGTCACCTCACCGTTGGCCATGGCCAGCTTCATCGTCGGGTGAATGGTCCGAGAGAGTTCTCCCTTCGGACCTTTTACCAGAATCGAGTTGCCGTTGATCTGGACGGTGACATCCGTCGGCACCGGCACTGATCTCTTTCCAATCCGCGACACGGGGTGCCTCCTACCAGACGACCGCGAGGAGTTCACCGCCCAAGTTCGCGGCCCTGGCATCACGATCGCTCATCAACCCCCTGGGGGTTGAGACGATCGCCATACCGAGCCCGTTCTTGATCCGGGGAATCTCACGGCTCTTGACGTAGCGGCGCAGGCCGGGCGTGGACATTCGCTTCATCTCTCGGATCACCGGGCGCTCGTTATGATAGCGCAGGGTGATTCGAATGACGCCGCGAGGACCATCCTCGACCAGCTTGAAATCCGCGATGTAGTGGTTGCTGTGGAGAATCCGCGCCACCTCGGCCTTGAGCCGTGATGCGGGGACTTCCACTCGGCGATGCCCAGCGGCACCCGCATTGCGGATGCGGGCGAGCATATCCGCCACAGGGTCTGTCATGCTCATGCGCGATCCCTTCCCTTACCAGCTCGCTTTGCGCACACCGGGGATGTGTCCCCGGAGCGCGAGTTCTCGAAAGCACATCCGGCAGAGGCCGAATTTGCGTAACACCGCCCGGGCCCGGCCACAGCGCTGACAACGCCGAACCGTCCGAGCTTTGAATTTCGGAACTCGCTTTGCGCGCTCGATCCAACAGGTCTTGGCCATAGTTCCTTACATCCCCCGCTTACACGGTCCGCTTCGGGGTTTCGCCCCGGAACGGCCAGCCGAATTCCCTTAACAACGCCATGGCCAGGTCATCGCGGCCGGCGGTCGTTACGATGGTGATGTCCATCCCGTGGATCTTCTCGACCCGGTCGTAATCGATCTCGGGGAACACCAACTGCTCCTTGATCCCGAACGAATAGTTGCCGCTCCCGTCGAAGCTCCGGTTCGGAAGTCCCCGGAAGTCCCGGATCCGCGGCACCGCGAGCGAGATGAATCGATCCAGAAACTCGAACATCCGGGGGCCCCGCAGCGTCACCATCACGCCGACCGGTACACCCTGACGGAGGCCGAAATTCGAGATCGCCTTCTTGGCCCGGGTCACCACCGGCCGCTGGCCCGTGATCAGCCCCAACTCGTCGACGACCGCGTCGAGCGCCTTCGGGTTCTTGCTCGCCTCGCCGAGGCCGACATTCAGCACGATCTTGACGATCCGCGGAATCTGCATCGGGTTGGTCAGGCCGAACTGCTGCTTCAGGCGTTCCCGGACCGTGTCCTGATAGAACGTCAACAGCCGGGGAATCCCGTCCGCCACCTTCGGCGCCGGATCGGTAGCCCCTTGCGGCGCCTTGGCGCGCTTGCTGGTCTTCGCCGGCGGACCGCCCTTGGGCGTCTTCGCGGGCTTGGTTGCTTTCGCTTCAGCCATCGTTACCGGTTCCTCACAATCGACTGCCCGGACTTCACGGCGATCCGCTCAACCGTGCCGTCTTTATCGCGCTTCCGGCGAACCCGGGTCGGCTCGCCCGTCTTCGGATCGATCAGCATCATGTTGGAATGATGGATCGGCGCCGGCCGCTCCACGATCCCCGACTGCCCGTTCGGACTGGTGGCCCGAAGGTGACGCTTCACCATGTTCAGACCCTCGAGGGTGACGCGGCCGGTCTTGAGATGCACCCTGAGCACCCGGGCCCGCTTACCCTTGTTGGCGCCCGAGATCACCTGGACCATGTCGCCCTTGGTGATCGGCATCGAGACCCGGACGACCGGACCCGGTCCGACCTTCCGCCGGGCCTTCCGGTGTTTCAGAATCCGCATGGTTAGATGACCTCCGGCGCCAACGATACGATCTTCATGTATCGCTTATCGCGCAGCTCCCGAGCAACCGGCCCGAAAATTCGGGTCGCTCGCGGTTCGCCCTGATCATTGATGAGCACGACCGCGTTCTCGTCGAAGCGAATGTAGGAACCGTCCTTGCGACGGGTTTCCTTCACCACTCGGACGACCACCGCTCGCGCGACGTCTCCCTTCTTCACCTGGCCGGTGGGAATCGCGTCCTTGATGGCCACGATCACCACGTCACCGAGCCCGGCATAGCGGCGCCTGGAGCCGCCCAACACGCGGATCACGAGGGCCTTGCGGGCCCCGCTATTGTCCGCGACTCGAAGTATCGTCTCTTGCTGAACCATTTAGCCTCCCTACTTCGCCTTCTCCACGATCTCAGTCACGCGCCAGCGCACAGTCTTCGCCAGCGGACGGGTTTCCATCACCCGGACAGTGTCGCCGGTCTTCGCCCCGAGATCGTTCCGGGCCTTGATCGTCTTCTGCCGGGTAATCCGCTTCCCGTACACCGGATGGGCAAACCGACGCTCCATCATCACGGTCACGGTCTTCGTCATCTTGTCGCTCTTCACCACGCCGGTCCGACCCTTCCGCCGGTTCCGAGGTGCCGCGGTCGCTTCCGTCATTCTTCAACCTTCCTTCTGCCGCAGGACCGTCTTGATCCGGGCAATGTCACGCCGACGGGTTCGGAACTGGATCTGATTCTCGACGGCTTCGGTCGCCGTCCGGAACCGGAGCCGGAACTGCTCTTCCTCGATCTCGCCGAGCTTCGCGTTGAGCTCCTCGACCGTCAACTGGGCGAGGTCGCCCGCTTTGAGCGCCTTCATTTAGTGCTCCTCCCGTTTCACGAACCGGGTCTTGACCGGCAACTTGGCCGCCGCCAACGCAAACGCCTGGCGCGCCACCAACTCCGTCACCCCTTCGACCTCGAACAGGATCCGGGCCGGCTTCACCACCGCCACCCAACCCTCCGGATTGCCCTTCCCCTTACCCATGCGGGTCTCGGCCGGCTTCTTCGTGATCGGCTTGTCCGGGAACACCCGGATCCACATCTTGCCGCCCCGCTTCATGGCCCGAGAGATCGCGATCCGCGACGCCTCGATCTGGCGGTTCGAGACCCAGCCCGGCTCCATCGCGGCCAGGGCAAAATCCCCGAACGCCACGGTGTTACCCCGCAAGGCCAAGCCCCGCATCTTCCCCTTGAATTGCTTGCGGAATTTGATCCGCTTCGGCGCAAGCATTGGTTAGGCCCCCGTGCTGTACGTCTTGCCGGTCACGTCTTCGACTACCTCGCCACGGAAGATCCACACTTTGATCCCGATGGTCCCGTAGGTGGTCTTGGCCGTGCTCGTCGCGTAGTCGATATCGGCCCGCAGCGTGTGCAGCGGAACCCGGCCCTCGTGGTACCCCTCGGTCCGCGCGATTTCAGCCCCGCCCAGCCGGCCGGACACCCGGACCTTGATCCCCAAGGCCCCCATCCGCATCGCACCCTGGACCGCCCGCTTCATCGCCCGCCGGAAGGAAATCCGCTGGATCAACTGATTCCCGATGTTGTCGGCCACCAGCTGCGACGACGTCTCGGGATGCTTGATCTCCTCGACGTTGATCGCGGCTTCCTTCGACGTCAGCTGCGCGAGTTCGTCACGGAGCTTGTCGACCTCGGTGCCCTTCTTCCCGATCACGACGCCCGGACGCCCGGTATGGACCGTCACGGTCACCTTGCCCGGACGCCGCTCGATGTGGATCTCGGCAATGGCCGCATGACCGAGGCGCGTCAGCAAGTACTTCCGGATCAGCTCGTCTTCCTTGAGCAGCGCCGGCATCTCCTTGGTCGCGTACCATCGGGACACCCACGGCTTGACGATCCCGAGCCGGAACCCGATCGGATTGGTTTTCTGACCCATCGACTACTCCTTACTCCGAACGTGGATCTCAACGTGGCTCGTCCGCTTCTTGATCGGCGTCGCCCGGCCCTGCGCCGCGGCATGAATCCGCTTCAGCGGCGACCCGCCGTTGACGATCGCCTTCGCGACCATCAGCTCGTCGGCGTCGAACCGCTCGTTGCCCGCCATCGCCTTCTGTTCGGCGTTGGAGACCGCGCTCTTGAGCGTCTTCGCGATCTGTTTGGCCGCGTTCCGCTTGTTGAACTTGAGGATCGCCAACGCCTCGTTGACGTCCTTGCCCCGGATCAGGTCGATCACCAGCCGCATTTTCCGCGGGCTTTGGCGAACGTTGCGCTGAATTGCGTGTCCAAGAGTCATGATCACTCCGGCTTCGCCTTCTTGTCGGCTACCATCTTGCCGCTATGGCCCTTGAAGATCCGAGTCGGCGAGAACTCACCGAGCTTGTGGCCCACCATGTTCTCGGTGACATGCACCGGCACGAACTTGTTGCCGTTGTGCACCGCGAACGTATGGCCCACGAACTCGGGGAGAATGGTGCTCGCCCGGCTCCAGGTCTTCACGACCTGCTTCGTGTTCTTCCCGGTCAGGACTTGGACCTTCTTCAACAAGGCCTCCTGAACGTACGGTCCCTTCTTGACGCTCCGTCCCATTATCCGTTCCCCCCGCCGGTCGCCTTACCACGCTTGCGGCCGCGGATGATCAATCGATTCGTGGCCTTCTTCGGAAGCCGGGTCTTGACGCCTTCGGCCTTACCCCACGGCGAAACCGGCGGACGTCCACCCGAGCTCTTGCCCTCACCACCGCCCAGCGGGTGGTCGACCGGATTCTTGGCGACACCCCGGACTTTGCCGCGGCGGCCCAACCACCGGGTCTTGCCGGCCTTGCCGCGCGACAACAACTCGTGCTCGGAGTTGCCCACTTCGCCGATCGTGGCCAGACACCGTCCGTTGACGAGCCGGGTTTCGCCGGACTTCAACTTGAGCGTCACGTATTGGCCTTCCCGCGCCATCACTTGAGCGTACTGACCCGCGCTCCGGGCGATCGAACCGCCCTTGCCGATCTTGAGCTCGATGTTGTGCACGTTGGTACCCAACGGGATCTCACCGAGCGGAAGCGCGTTACCGTTCCGGGCATCGGTCCCCGGCCCGCTCAACACCGTGTCGCCCTGCTTCAGGCCGACGGGGTGGATGATGTATCGCTTCTCGCCGTCGGCGTAGTGCAGCAACGCAATCCGCGCCGTACGATTCGGATCGTATTCGATGTGCGCGACTTTGGCCGGAATCCCGAACTTGTTCCGCTTGAAGTCGATGATCCGGTAATGCTGCCGGTGCCCGCCGCCGATCGCCCGCATCGTGACGTGGCCCTTGTTGTTCCGGCCACCCGTCTTCCGAAGCGGGGTCAGCAACGACTTTTCCGGCGTATCGCGCGTGATCTCCGCGAAGTCGGACACCGACCGGAACCGGGTCCCGGCGGACGTCGGACGATATTGACGATTACCCATGTTAGCCCTCGAACACGGCGATCGAGTCGCCGTCCTTCAGAGTCACCAACGCCTTCTTCCAGGCCTCGGTCTTGCCCCGGGTCCGCCCTCGGGTGACTTCGATCCGGCGCATCTGCATCGTCCGGACCCTAGTCACCGTCACCCCAAAGAGCTTCTCCAACGCCGCCTTCACATCCCGCTTGGTCGCCCGCGTCGCCACCTGGAAGGCATATTCCTTCCGGTTCTGATATGCGGCCGAGCTCTTCTCGGTGATCAACGGCTTCACCACCACCTCATGCAGGGCAGCCATTACTTACCGTCCTTCGGCTTGGGCGCGGCCTTCTTGGCCGGCGCCTTCTTGTCGGCGGCCGGCTTGGCCGTCTTCTTCGCGGCCGGAGCTTTGGTAGCCTTCTCGGCCTTCGGAGCCTTCGGCGCTTTGGCCGCCGCGGGCCGCTTCGACGCCTTCGTCTTCGGTGCCGCTTCCGTCTCGGCGGCCTCGGACTCGATCGCTTCGCCGGTCAAGGCACCGCGCTCAACCACCACGGCATCCGACCAGAGGACGTTATAGGTGGCGACATCGCCGTATGGCATCACCTCGAGCAGCGGAATGTTCCGCCCGCTCAAGTAGACGTTCTTCTTAATGCCATGGGTCAGCAGCAACACCTTCTTGCCCGTCAGTCCCATGGCCTTGAGCAGCGCCGCCAACTGGGCCGTCTTCGGACCGGCGAAGTTGAGGCTCTCAACCAAAGACAGGAATCCCTCGCGGGCCCGGGCGTTCAGCGACGAGCGCCGCGCCAGCTGCCGGACCTTCTTCGGAATATCCTGGGTATAGTCACGCGGGTGCGGACCGAAGACCGTACCACCGCCCGGCCACAACGGCGACCGGGTCGAACCGGCGCGGGCGCGGCCAGTGCCCTTTTGCTTCCACGGCTTCTGGTTGCCGCCGGTGACCCACCGGCGCGTCTTGGTGGCGTGGGTGCCCTGGCGCTGATTGGCCAAGAACGCCTTCACCGCCTGGTGCATCACCGGCTCGTTCACCGTGCCGTCGAAGTAGTCCGCCGGAAGCGCGACGCTCCCGCTCTGCTTCCCGTTCGGCTGAAACAGCGGGGCCTCAATCATGGCGGCTCCTCCCTCCCTGCTTCGCCACGGTCACGATCCCGTTCTTCGCACCCGGAACCGCGCCCCGCACGAACAGCAGATTGCGCTCGGCGTCAACCCGAACGACCTGAAGGCCGAGTTCGGTGTGACGACGGTCGCCCATGTGACCGGGCATCCGCTTGCCCTTGATGACGCGCGACGGATCGGTGCCGGCGCCGACCGAGCCGGGCTTCCGGTGCCGCGTGTTGCCGTGCGACCCGGGCCCGCCACCGATCCCATACCGGTGCACGACGCCCTGGAATCCGCGGCCTTTCGATTGACCGGTGACCTTGACGGTCTCCCCAGCCGCAAACATGCCGACGGTCACGGTATCACCGGGCTTCGGGGCGTCGCCGTTCAACACGAACGTCCGCACCACGCCCGGCGCCGCATCGAGACCCGCCGCCTTCGCGTGCCCCAACTCTGCCTTGAGAGTCCGCTGCGCCCGCTTCTGACCGAAGCCGAGCTGCACGCCGCTCCCGCGAACCTGGAGGACCCGACACGGGCCGGCTTCGATGACGGTCACCGGCACCGACGTGCCGCCGTCAAGAAACACCCGGGTCATCCCCACTTTGCGTCCAATCAATCCATCCGTCATCGTGCTACTCAACCTTGATTTCGACGTCGACGCCGGCCGGCAAATCGAGCTTGGTCAGCGCGTCCATCGTTTGAGGACGAGAGTCGTTGATGTCCAAGAGCCGCTTGTGGGTCCGGAGCTCGAACTGCTCCCGGCTCTTTTTATCGATATGCGGGCTCCGGAGTACCGTCCACCGTTGGATCTTGCTCGGCAGCGGGATCGGCCCTGAGACCTGCGCGCCGGTCTTCTCGACCGAGCGAACGATGTCAGCAGCAGCCTGATCCAATACCGCGTGATCAAACGCCTTGAGACGGATACGAATCTTACTTGCCATGCAATCTCCTTCTGTCCGCCGCGTTACTTCAGGATCTTGGTAACAACGCCGGCGCCCACCGTCCGGCCGCCCTCACGAATCGCGAACCGCAACCCCTCATCCATCGCGATCGGCGTGATCAAATCAATCTTCATCTGGATGTTGTCCCCCGGCATCACCATCTCCACCCCGGCC
>JANMHX010000312.1:0-6744 GCA_031375485.1 Gemmatimonadota bacterium
CTCGGCGGGAATCACCACGAACTCGGTCGGCCCATACCGGGAGACACATTTGGGCGGGAGATTCTGGAGCCGGACTTCGTAGGTAGCCGACCGGACGCTGAAAATCAGCGTATCCGAAGGGGACACCCGAACGGTGGTATCGAAGACACCGCCGGCGGACACGTCGACGATCCGGTACTCGAACTTGAGATTGGGGTCCGGAAGGTTCCCGGTTTCGATCTTGGCCAGCACCGCCAGGTAGGGCGGTTTCCGGGTGTCGGGACCGAGCGAGTCCCCCTGGCAGGCGGCCAGGCCGGAAACCATCAACAGAGCCAACATTCCATTCCGAGCCATGGCGCCTTCCTTCAAACACAGTGCCGCGCGGGACGGCCTGTCCGCCCCGCGCAGCGAGATGCGATACCTCTAACTAGACCTGGTGCTCCCCCAACTCAGTTCCGGGGAACGGTCCATCCTGAATACCACGGCAAGTTGACCGCGACCGTGTTCTGCCGGGGCACCCCACCGCAATACGTTGCCGCCGTATCGAAGAACCCGCCGCTCGGCGGCGTCCCGCAGGTGGCCACCGACGACCCGGACAGCAGCCGGAAGTCCGGCACCGCCGACCACGGATCAACCAAGTGCGCCGATGCATTACCCTGACCGGTGAACAGGTTGTTGGCCGCATCGGCGAGGTAGGTCGCCTCGAGGTTCGATCCCGAGTGGTTGCAATACGGCGCCACCCCGGCGCCCTTGGGGTCTGCCGCGTCAGCGTCGCCATCGGCCGTGTTCTGGCCGAAGTACCCGAACTGGACGCTCAAGGTGCCGGCGTTCAGCTGGTTACAAATGGCGCCGAGGACCGGGAGCCCGGTGTAGGCCGTGGCCTGGCCCGTCGAGTCGACGTCGAGGCCGGCCTTATAGCCGAACACCAGGACGTTCCGGATCGTGGCATTGGTGTTCTGACGGAGCAACATGCCGTGGAACCCGGTGGTGGCGGTGATGGTCCCGTTCACGCCGAGGAGCGTGGCGTTGTAAATCGTCGGATTGGACTTCGGGGTCGCTTCCGGATCGACGTTGCCGCCGTCGATGCCGAAGTTGTCGGCCTCGATGCCGTTATCGCAGCCGGTGTTGCAGCCCCGGCTGATGAGATACTGAGCCCGGCCGCGCCAGCCGCCGACCCAATCGAACGAGTCATCCCAGCTCTCGTCGACGTAGGCGTGCTTGACGTCGACGGTGCCGCCGAACCACTCGATCCCGTCGTCCCGTCCCAACCGGCTCTGGACGTAGTCGATCGAGGTGCCACTGCCCACCGCTTGAAGGGTGAGGCCGTTCCGTTCAGCGGTGCCGGTAAAGATCGTCCCGGCGCCCTCGATGATCACGAACTTGAGGGTCCCGCTGTTGTCGGTGTCGGAATTGCCGCCGTATAAGCCGGTGTTGCCTTCACCGATTGCTTCCAGCGCACCGCCGGTCTGCCGGCCCGCAATCGCCGGGCTGGTGGCCGTGCCGTTGTTGATGGAGGCGTTGCCGTTGATGTAAAAGCCGCCCCAGCAGCCGTTGGTCGGCACACCGGAGCACGTGAAGGTGATCGGCTCAGCCAGCGTCCCGACGGCTTGAATCTGCGCGTTCCGGTTGATGACCAAGGTCCGGGTCGAGCCGAGCTCGATCCGGGTACCCGCCTGGACGGTCAAGACGGTGTTGGCTCCGGTGCCATCGTTGGTCCCGACGTTGCAGACGTCGGTCGCGCTGGCGCCGTTCGGAATCACATAGACGGAGTCGCGGAAGAACGTCCGGCTCGCCAGGATCGGGCAGCTGACCGTCGAGGTCGGGCGACCGAACTGCGACGCTTCCCGGCCCGGGATGACCGACCGGACGACCGGGGTCGGATCGGGCAAACCGCCGAGGAAGGCGGCAACGTCGTTGGCGATATCGAGGGCATCGAACACGTTGATCGAACGCGTGTCGATGTTGCTCGAGCTGCCGGACACGCCCGGCGGAATGGCGTCACCGACCTCGCCGATACCAGGCAAGTTCGCCGGAGCCACGTTGCCGGCGAGCACGAAGTCGCGATCCGGCGACGCGGTGCCGACGATCGGCTCGAGCAGGTTGGCCGCCACCTGCGAGATGAACAGCACGTCGAAGGCGTTGATGTTGCCGTCGAGGCTGGTATCGCCGTAGAGCAAGCCCGACTGGAGCTCGCCCGGAACGCCGAAGATCTTGCCGTTCCGGCCGTCAACCCACTCGGGCATGACGGCGGTGGCCCAATCCTGCAGCGTCATCATCTTGGCCGCATCGCTCGGCGCCAAGTCAGCGGCCGGGACGGCGCCGATGAAGTCGGCCCGTTCGTACTGGGTGTCGTTCCGCGGGTTGGCCGCGGCGGACAGTTCATACCCGAGGCTCGAGGCGTAGTTGCCGCCGAGGACCTCGAACGTCAGCACGGCGGTCCGGCGGGCCAGCGGCTTGGCCGCCAGATTGACCGTGACGACCGCGAGGGTGCCACGGGTCGCCGCGCCGGCGTTGACGAGCGACGCGACTTGGGCGTCGGCGTCCTGGCCGACGTACCGCAACATGGTGGGATTGAAACGCAGGGTGCCTTGGATGGCGCCGAGGGCGCCGAACTTCGGCATGCCGGCAATGGCGACGGCAATCCGCTGGCCCGGGGCCGCGTCGAAACGCGACACCTCGAGGGCGATTTGGAGCTTGGACTCGGGCTTGACGACCGGGCCGCTCAGATCCTCATCGCGCGAGCAGGCGGAGAGCAGCGTCGCGGCCGCGAAGGCCGTAAGGCCCACCGGATGCGCCAGCTTCTTCCAACTAGAACGCGTCATGTCATGTACTCCAAGAAAGTGGGTTCGAAGTTGGAGCCGGGTTCGTAAGAACCCGGCTCCCCCCTTCGACCAATCCGTTACGGGATCGGGTTCGTGATGATGCTGACCAAGCTGGTGAAGTCGTAGCCGGTCTGGTCGCCCGCCAAGTGGCTGCCTGGGGCGGCCGTCAGGGTGGTCGTACCAGCGCCGTAGGTGAACGTACAGCTGTAGAGGGTGACGTTACCCGCCGCGCCCGTCGTGTTCGTCAACACCGCGGTGATGGCACCCGCGCCAGCCGTGTTCACGACACCCGAGAAGCCTGCCGCCGAGTTGGCCGAGCAGACCGGGGCCGAAACCCGGGTTCCGAAGTTGATCGTGCCCTGGAAGGCGCCAATCCGGTCGGCGGCCGCGCCGTTGTTCAGCGGGTCGTTCCGAACGGTGAGGTCAATGCCGACCGTGAGCGTGATGCTGCCGGCCGCCGGAGTGCTCCAGGCGTAGGTCAGCGGATAGTTCGGCAACGGGCAGGTGATGCTGACTGCCGCGGCCGCCACCGAGCCACCCGTGGTCAGACCGGAGTAGCTGGAGGTGTTGGCACCGACGAAGGAGCAGCCCGCCGGGAGGTTGGCGAACGACACCGCGCCGTTGCCGGCGCCAGCGCCGACACCGACATTGACCGCCGGGGCGCTGTAGGCGCCGGCTGCCAACGGGTTAACCGTGACCGGGCTGGTACCAGACGCGGCCGGGGTGATGGTGACCTGCACGCCCGTCAAGCTCGGCGAGCCGCTGCCAGCCGCGAAGTTGATCGCGCCGGTAACGGTACCGGTCGGGGCGTTACAGGTGACGACGAAGCTGACCGGGATCGGATCCGGGCTCGCCGGGCTCACCGTGATGCTCTGGCTGGCCGGAGCGGTACAACCGGCCGGCGGGGTGTACGCAACGGTCCGCGGACCGGCGCCGATACCAGCGATCGAGTAGTTACCAGCCGACGGGGCCTGGCTGAAGCCGCCGGTGATGGTGACCGAGCCGCCGGTCAACGGTCCGAGCTGCGGCGAGGTAACGGTACCAGCGACGGTCCGGGTAATGGCCGCGCCGGAGTTCTGGAGGTCGGCGGCCACGATCATCTTGGCGCGGAAGTTCGACACGGTCGGATCGATGTCGAACCCGACTTGCGAGGTGGTGGAGGTCCCGCCGGCGACCAGCGGCACGGCGTAGGTTTCGTACCGATAGCAGTCGTTCGAGCCGACCGGGCAACCGGTATCGTTGAACCAGTTGTGCGGGGCGCCGTCAAACTGGACGGACGGGGTGACGCCACCGGTGTTCGGCAGTTCGACGATCACGTCGTTGCCGGTCGTGGAGACGCCGCCGGACGTCGTGGTGACGACGTTCTCGAACGGGAACATGAACAACCCGGTGGCGCCCACAGGGGGCGTCGGGAAGGTCGGGGTGATCAACTGCACGCTGGTCAAGAGGTTCGTGATCGCCACATCGAACGTGACCCGGACCTTGTTGGGCGGCGCGCCGCCGGTGCCGACGCCGGTCGCGGCATAGTTGCTGGCCGTCAACGCAATGACGTCCGCGCCGACCAATGACATTTCCACCTGACCGTTGACGTCGAGATCGAGCCCGGCGGCCTTGGCCACTGCGGCAGAGGGGGGCGTGATCTTGACGGTCTTCTTGGCGGTGTTGACGTCGAACAGCCACGCCAACGACCGGACCTGCGGGTTGACCTTCGGGTCCTGGGGAAGGACCGGATCGGCCGGGGTGTTGAGGGACTCGCCAGAACAGGCAGCAAGCGCAATGGCGGCGGTGGACAGAACCGACCGAACCATGCTCTTGATGCCGCTTCGGCGCTGAAGCGGGGTGACCTGCATGCTACCTCCAGTGGGGTTGGGGATGGATCTCACTTCGTACGAACTCGCGGCTCATCGAAGCGGCATCAAGTTGCACCGCGCGATGCACACCACCGGTACGACAGCGTCCCAGGCAGGTCACGACGCGCCGCCGAGGTTGTGACGGCGCGTTGACAGTAGACCAGAACCGGGAATCGTTGGCGTAGTGTTCATGGTGGAAGTGCAGCGAACTTCTCCCCCCGACCCGACAAGTTGCCGACCATTCCGTAACAACTACCACGATATTTTCCGCCCCACTTGGATACCTGTTCTTTACGCTGGCCCCTAAACATCACGACCGCCCGAAGGCGGTCGCGGGTGCCATCCGGCACCACCAACTACGGGAGCGGCGCCACCTGGATATCGACGAGAGAGCCGAGATCGTTCCCCAACTGATCGCCGAACAACAGCGTCCCATTGGCCCAGGACACGGTCGTCGGCCCGGCGCCGCTGACATCGAACGTGCACGAGAACAACGTGACGAGGCCGCTCGCGCCAGAGGTGTTGGAGAGAACCGCCACCAGATTGCCGGCGCCGTTGGTGTTGATGACGCCGTTCAGACCGTTCGCCCCCGACGCCGGACTGCAGGCCGGTGCCGAAAGCCGGGCGGGATAGTCGAGCCTGCCTTGGAAGGCGCCGATCCGATCCGGCCCGGTTCCGTTGTTCGTCGGGCTGTTGAATGCGGCCATGTCGATCTTGACCGTCATGGTCACTCTGCCGGCCGCGATGGAACCCCAGGTGAGCGTAAAGGGGTACTTGTTGGCCGGGGGCGCCGAAGGACACGTCAACTGAATGGCCGGGGCGGTGGCCGTGCCCCCGCCCGTCAGCCCGGTGTAGTTGACCGTCGTCGTCCCGGTGCAACCGGTCGGCAGGTTCGTGAGTACCACGGTTCCGCCCCCGCTCCCGACCGGAACGCCGGTCCGAGTGTACCCATTGGCGGCGGTAGGGTTGGTCGTCAGCGCGGTCCCGCCGGTGGGCGTAATGGTGACGACCGCCGCCGTGAGCGACGGGGTGGCACTGCCCGAGGCAAAGGTGATGGACCCGGTGACCGTACCCGTGGCGGGAGGCGCGGTACAGGTCAGGCTGAAGTTGAGGCCCGTCACCGCGGTACTCGCCACGGTCACGGACTGGCTGGCCGGAATCTGGCAAGCCGCCGGTACGTTGGTCACGCTCGCGCTATACGTCCCCGGCGCCACCCCGCCAATGGTGTAGGCCCCGGTGCCGCCGGTCACGGCGCTCAAGACGCCGGGGCTCAACGTCACTGTCGCACCGGCAACTCCGCCGGTCGATGACGTCACCGATCCCGACACGGTGGTGGTGCCTTGGGGTGCCTGACAGGTGACCGTAAAATCCACGCCGGTGACCGGCGCCGCGGCCACCGTGACCGACTGGGCCGCTGGAGCGGTACAGGTTGCCGGCAGGTTGGTGAGCGAGGCCGAATATGTCCCCGCCGCTACGCCGCTGATGGTGTAGGACCCGTTCGACCCGGTCGTCGCATTGAGTCCGCCGGGCGACAGGGTGACCCGGACCCCGGCCAGCGATCCGGCCTGGGGCGAGGAGACCCGGCCGGCCACCGTCGTCGGGGTCGAACCGCCACCACCACCCACCGTGTAGGAGGGATCCTGGATCTTGACTCGCGTCCGATAGCTGAACGATCCGGTCGACGACGGCCCGGTGATGGCGCCGAGGTAGGTCGTGATCGGGCTCTGCTGGCCCGCTTGCCCGATCACTTTCAGCACGACCTGGGCGATCGACACCAATCCGGTCGACTGAGCCGGCGCCGCCGTCCCGCGGAAGATCAGCACCCCGCGGCTCAACGCCTGGGTGAAGTTCACCGAGCCGGTGCCCGAGGTCCGATTGAATGCGAAGAACTGGAGGACGGCGGGATCCCATTTGAGCGAATCCACGACCCAGTCTTGGAGTTGCTCCTGGCCCGGGGTTTCTGGAATATCGGTCCGAAGATCCAGACTGATATTCAACGGGACCGTCTGGGTCCCGGTGTTGAGCGTCCCGAAGGTGGATTCCCAGGTAAAAGGCGTCGGGACGTTGCCCCCGCCCGGGCTAATGGTCACGGC
>JANMHX010000363.1:0-4289 GCA_031375485.1 Gemmatimonadota bacterium
GGACTGGGCCGAGATGCTGACCCGGATGTACCGACGGTGGGCGGAGCAACACGGGTATCGAGTCAACGTGCTCGACATCGAACCGGGCGAAGAAGCCGGCATCAAGTCGGCGTCGCTCGAGATCATCGGCGAATACGCCTATGGATTTTTGAAGGCCGAGAAGGGGGTCCACCGGCTGGTTCGGATTTCGCCGTTCGATTCCCAAGCCAGACGGCACACCTCGTTCGCGTCGTGCTTCGTCTATCCCGAGATCGACGATACGATCGAGATCGACCTCCGGGACGAAGATATCAAGATGGACGTGTTCCGGGCCTCCGGGGCCGGCGGGCAGCACGTGAACAAGACGTCATCCGCCGTGCGCTTGACGCACGTGCCGACCAAGACGGTCGTCTCGTGCCAGCAGGAGCGGAGCCAGCACAAGAACAAGGAGACCGCCATGAAAATGCTCCGGGCGGCCCTGTACCAGCTCAAGCTCGAGGAGCAAGAGGCGGCGCGGGCCAAGGTCGAGGCCACCAAGACGGACAACTCCTGGGGCAATCAGATCCGGTCGTACGTGTTCCAGCCCTACACCATGGTGAACGACCATCGGACCGAGCTCAAGACGTCCGACGTTCATCGAGTGATGGACGGCGACTTGGACGGATTCATTCGGGCTTACCTCAAGCGGTTTGGAAGGTCGATCGGATGACCGGAACGGAAGATCGGAATTACGTCGAGCAAGCCCGGCGCGACACCCGGACGCAACTCGAAGCGCTGGGCGTGCGGCCCTACGCCTACCGGTTTGACCGAACCCACACGGCTCAGGGTGCCGTCGCGGCGTACCAAGACGAGATGGCCGACGCCGGTCCCATGGTTCGGGTGGCCGGACGGGTGGTGGCGCTCCGGTCGCAGGGCAAGACGATGTTCGCTCATCTTGAAGATCACACCGGGAAGGTCCAGGTGTACGTTCGCCAGGACCAACTGGGTGACCAATATGCCGTGGCCAAATTGGTGGACCTCGATGACTTCCTCGGGGTGACCGGGCAGTTGTTCCGGACCCGGACCGGCGAGGTCACGGTGAAAGCCTCGGCCGTCGAGGTGCTGACCAAGAGCCTGAAGCCGCTGCCGCGGGGGAAGGCCCAGACGTCCGAGACCGGCGAGGTCGTCACCTTTGGCGGTGTCCATGACCCGGAGTTCCGGTACCGGCAGCGCTACGCGGATCTGGCGGTCCATCCCGAGGTCCGCCAGGTGTTCGTGACTCGCGCCGCGGCCATTCGGTTCATCCGCCGCTTCATGGACGACCGCGGCTATCTCGAGGTCGAGACCCCGATCCTGCAGCCGCTCTACGGCGGCGCGGCGGCCCGGCCGTTCGTGACCCACCACAACGCGCTCGACATGCCGCTTTATCTGCGGATTGCCGACGAGCTCTACTTGAAACGGCTCATCGTCGGCGGCTTCGACCGGGTTTACGAGATCGGCCACGACTTCCGGAACGAAGGCATGGACCGGAGTCACAATCCGGAATTCACCATGCTGGAGTTCTACGAGGCCTACGCCGACTACACCGACATGATGGCGATGATGGAGGCGATGATTCCCGGTCTGGTCGCGCATTGCCGGGGAAGCACCGCCATCGAGGTGGAAGGGCGGACGATCGACTTCACGCCGCCGTGGCCCAGGCTGCCGTTCGCCGAGTCGGTGGCTGAGCGGTCAGGGGTCGATATCCTGACGGCCTCCGAGGCCACGATGCGGGATCGGTTGGTCAAGGCGGGCACCTCGCCGGAGGCGGCGGCCGTCATGACCGGGGGCAAGCTGATCGACGAGATGTTCAAGACGTTCGTGGAACCACACCTGGTGCAGCCGACGTTTGTGACGGAGCATCCCGTGATGATCTCGCCCTTGGCCAAGAAACATCGGTCCAAGCCCGGCGTCGTGGAACGCTTCGAGCTCTTCGTCAACGGCCGGGAAATCGCCAATGCCTTCAGCGAACTCAACGATCCGGACGACCAGCGGGCCCGGTTCGAGGATCAGGTCCGCCAGCGCGCGGCCGGTGACGACGAAACCCAACTCTACGATGCCGACTACGTCCGGGCCCTGGAGTACGGGATGCCGCCCACCGGCGGTCTTGGCCTCGGGATCGACCGACTCGTCATGCTCTTGACCGCGCAGGACTCGATCCGTGATGTGATCCTCTTTCCGGCCATGCGCCCGGAGCGGGTGCTCGCGGACGAAGGCGGCGGGTGATGCCTCGGCTGGGATGGTGGCCGAACGCCATCGAGCGAACGATCGCGGTTCGCTATCTCCGGGGGCGCACGTCCTCGCGGTTCACCAGCCTCAACACCAAAATCGCCACCGGCGGTGTTGCCATCGGGGTGGCGGCCCTCATCGTTGTCTTAGGAGTCATGAACGGGCTCCACGACGATCTCCGGGACAAGATCCTGATCGGGAACCCCCATATTCATGTGTTGACCTACGGGGCCAATCTCAAAGTGGACAACTGGCGGGCGGTGCTCGATTCGGTTCGCCAGGACCCCGAAGTGGTGGCCGCCGCCCCCGAGGTGCTCGTCAAGGGCCTGCTGATCAATAGCTCGAACTACCCGGCCGGTGTCGATGTCGTTGGCTTCGATCCGGACACTGGGGCGGTGGCGGTGACGACGCTGCCTCAAGCGGTGACCGGTGGAGCGCTGTCGTTCCAGCCGACGTCCGATACCGTCGACGGCGGCATCATCCTGGGTTATCGCCTCGCCGAGCGCCAATCGGTGCTCGTCGGCGACATCGTCACCCTGTTCTCTGCGGGAGACATCGGGAAAATCAACCGGGCCTTGGGCGTTCGAACCCCACGGCCGTGGATCTTCGAGGTCACCGGCACGTTCAATACCGGGATGTACCAATACGATGACCAGTTTGCGGTGGTGCGGCTCGACGTCGGGCAACGAGTCGCCGGGCTCGGGACGGCCGTTTCGGGGATCCAGGTCAAGGTCACCGACGCGTGGCGGGCCCAAACGGTGGCCCGGCGGCTCGAAGACCGGCTGGGCTATCCCTATCGGACGACCGCCTGGCAGGATCAGAACCAGAGCCTGTTCGGCGCGATGAAGCTCGAGAAGATCGGCATGGGTCTGATCATCACGTTCATTTCGATCGTGGCGGCGTTCAACATCCTCGGCACGCTGACGATGATCGTCGGCGAGCGAACCCGGGAGATCGGGATCCTGCTGGCGATGGGGCTGACCTCGCGGTCGATCGGGCGGATCTTCGTGACCCAGGGAGCCGTGATCGGCGTTGTCGGGACCGGCCTCGGGCTGGCGGCCGGCCTGCTCCTCGGGTTCGTGCTCGACGAATCGTCGTTGATCCGAATCGACCCGTCGGTCTATTTCATCGACCACCTGCCGGTGCACACCGAGCCGCTCGACGTGGCGCTCGTCGTCCTGGTGAGTTTCGCCATCACCCTGGCCGCCACGATCCCCGCGACTCGATCCGCCTCCCGGCTCGAGCCGGTGGAAGCGATTCGTCACGAATGACCGCCGTACTCGAGGCCCGCGAACTCGGGCGAACCTACGTCGGTGGCGACGGCCTGCCGATCCCGGTCCTGCACGGGCTCGACGTGGCGGTTGCCGCCGGGGAGTTCGTCGCCATCGTCGGGGCCAGCGGCGCCGGCAAGAGCACACTACTGCATCTGCTCGGCGCGCTGGATGGTCCGAGTCATGGGTCGGTGCACCTGGAGGGGCGCTCGGTCGGGCACCTGACGCCGGCTGAGAAGGCCCGGGTCCGCAACGAACGAGTCGGCTTCGTGTTTCAGTTCCACCACCTGCTTCGGGATTTCACCGCGGTTGAAAATGTGATGATGCCGCTGGTCATCGCGGGGGTTCCCGAGTCGGAGGCGAAGAGCCGCGCGGTCGAGGTCCTCAGCCATCTCGGGCTCGACCATCGGCTGAGCCACTACCCGGCCCAACTCTCCGGCGGGGAACAGCAACGAGCCGCGGTGGCGCGCGCCGTCGTCACGCGGCCCGCGGTCGTGCTCGCGGACGAGCCGTCGGGCAATCTCGATCCGACCAACGCCCGCATCTTGCACGAGGTGCTGGCCGCGCTCCGGGAGCGGTTCAATACCGCCCTCGTGGTCGCCACCCACAACGGCGAATTGGCGTCCCAAGCCGACCGGGTGCTTCGGCTCGAGGGCGGACGCTTGACCGAGGTTGAGGCCGCGCCATGACCCAATGCAGCGCGTGCGGGCAGGCGAACGGGGTCGTTGATCTGACGCACATCGAGGCCGGCGAGGTCAAAACGGTTCACTTGTGCGCCCAGTGCGCGGCCGC
>JANMHX010000030.1:0-6923 GCA_031375485.1 Gemmatimonadota bacterium
GGCCGATGATCACGATCCAGGGCAGCGCCTGCATCAGAATGACCGGGAATCCGATCTTCGGCTCCCGGGCGACGATGACCGGCACCGACGCTTCGAGCCGCTTCATGAACTCCTCGCTGTTCGCGACCGGCAGCAGCGACGTGAAGTTCTTGACCGTCACGTTGTCGGTCGGCACCGCGACGCGGAACTCGCCTTTGAGGAACTTGCCGTCGATGATCTCGACCCTGGCAATGTTGGCTGATTCGAGTTGTCGGTTCAGGGTGGTGTAGTCGATCTCGGCGGAGGTGGTCCGCTTCTGGTCGACAAATTGATAGAGGGCGAGGCCAAGAAGTGCGACCAAGGCCCACAGGGCAAGGTTGCGGCTCATGCCACCCCAATTCTGGGTCGGCGGGCGCGGCGAAGGTCTCTGCGACATCTACATCAAGTCCGCAATGAAGGGAAGGTGCCGAAAATCCTCGGCATGGTCGAGCCCGTAGCCCACGAGGAACGCGGGCGGTGCTTCAAAGCCAACAAACTTCAGATCGGGAAACGGGGGATGCTTCTCGACCTTGTCGAGCAAGGCGCAGATCGCGAGCGACTTGGGACGGCGATCCGCCAGCAACGCGATCAGCCGCCGGAGCGTGTTGCCGCTATCGACGATGTCTTCAACCAGGACGATATGCTTGCCCTCGAGCTTGGTTTCCGGGTCATACAACAGCTTGACTTCGCCGCTCGAAATCGTGCCGCGGCCGTACGAGCTCGCGACGATGAAATCGATCTGGAGCGGGCGCTCCACGCAGCGAACCAGGTCGCTCAAGAAGATGAAACTGCCCTTGAGCAACCCGAGGACCAGCAAATCGCCCTCGGGATATGCCGCCGTGATCGCCGCCCCGAGTTCCCGAACCCGGGCCGCCAATGCGGCTTCATCGAACACGATCGATTTGACATCCCGACCGCCGGTCCGTCTCAATGTCTCAGCGTGAACTGACATCAATCCTCATCGCCAGAGCGGTCGGGTCCGGTAGCAGCCCGTCACTTCGGCAGACCCCCGGAACCCAAATCACGACACCTTCATGCTCGAGCACCGGCCACTTTGGCCGATGGGACCGAGGAACTTCCTTATCTTGCATACATCGCACCACAAGCCGACTGCCTTGCCCCCGGATCGGCCGGATTCGATCTCCGGGCCGCCACGGACGAGCCACGAGCCGGGCACCCAGCTCAACCCAAGTGGTAAACCCGTCTCGTGGCACCACCTCGGGCGGCGTGGCCCGACTACAGGTGACCCGCCATTCGCCGGCGTCCGCGAGTTCGTTTGCCGCCGAGATGGTGGCTCGGTACTCGGGAAGATGCGTCACACCCCGAGAAAGTTTGAGCCGGCCGAAGGTCAACTCACCGCGGCCGCCCCCAACCAGATCCACCATCTGCCCCGTATGGCCTTTGACGACAAGGCGTTGGAGCCGGTCTAGTTGACCCTTTCCGAGCCCGATTTCGAGCCGGAAACCCAGGGCCTTGAGCAACGACCGAACGACGGCCGAAGAATACCCCTTGAGGGGGTCCGCAGCAACGGATACGCCGTCGCCTTCGGCACGGAATTCGAGTCCGGCAAGCTGTCCGAGCAAGTCGTCCCAAGCGCGCCGATTCTCGTCGAATACGCCGGCCGAGGTCAGGAGGTTCTCTCGAACGTTGGGAACCCGCTGTTCAATCCGGGGCAACAGGTCATGGCGGACCCAACTTCTCAAGTGCCGCTGATCAGCGTTTCCGGAATCCGACCAAGAGGCCAGGCCACGGTCCGCCAGGTACGCGACGATTTCCTGACGGGAAACGCCCAGCAGGGGTCGAAACCAACGACCCCGGCGCGGTCGGATCCCCGCTAACCCCGAGGGGCCTGAGCCGTTGAGAAACCGCATGACCATGGTCTCGACCTGGTCGTCACGATGGTGGCCGGTCACGATCGCAGTGGCCGTCAACTCGGTGGCCACCGCCTCACACCAGGCCAGGCGGGCCTGGCGGGCGGTCGTTTCGGTCGCGTCCGGACCGAGCTCGGCTCGGTGACTCCAGTACGCCAGTCCGTACCCCGCCGCCGCCTTGGCGACGCGGGCGGCAACCTCGGCGCTGTCAGGATGGATGCCATGGTCGAAGTGAGCGACCACCCAGGTGATCCCGTCCGGGCCCTCCGCGGTGGCGGCCAAGTCCAGCAGGGCGATCGAGTCGGGTCCCCCCGACACGGCCACGATGACCGTCGCCGGGCCGGGGCCGAGCGTCGCCAGGGCCTGATCGAACCGTTCCCGGACGGCTCGGTTTCCGGGGCCGGGGTTCATCGTCGCGGGCCTTGGGGCAGGACGACGAGAATCAAGGGCGGAGCGGCCGGTTCGGCGACATGAGATCCTCGAAACGAACGTTAGGGCGACAGACGGTCACGGTGCCACCGGCCGGCATCGCGCCGGAATCGAACCCGGTCATGCAGGCGGCTCTGTCGTCCCTGCCAGAACTCGACGGTATCGGGAATCACCCGATAGCCGCCCCATTCCGGCGGACACCTGACCGGCTGCCCCTGGAACCGGGCGGTGACCTCAGCGAGGGACCGTTCCAGGACGGTCCGGTCGGCAATGACCCGACTTTGCCATGACGTCCACGCCCCAAGCTTGCTGCCCTCAGGGCGAGATTCGAAGTACGCCTCCGAGTCCGACCGACTGACCCGCTCGACGGAGCCAACCACTCGCACCTGCCGCTCGAGCGGCTGCCAGAAGAACACCAACGCCGCCCGGGGGTTTCGCTCGAGTTCCGTGCCCTTCTGGCTTCGGTAGTCCGTGAAGAACAGAAAGCCCCGGTCGTCGACCCCCTTCAGGAGCACGATCCGGGCGGAAGGCTGGCCGTCGGCTTCGGTGGCCAAGGTCATCGCGTTCGGCTCGGGCACCGCCGCGGTCAGGGCCTGTTGGTACCAGTCCCGAAATTGGGCCAATGGTTCAGCCGCGACGGTCGATTCATCAAGGCTTCCCTGCCCGTACTCGATCCGTTCATTTGCCAATGTCATGTTCGATTCTCCTGGATCGGCGGCGCTCAGGCCGGCACCACGGTCCCCCGGCATTCCCCGAGCCCGATCCGCGCGGCCCCGTCCCGTTCGCACGCCCCTCGCATAATCACCTCATCCCCATCCTGGAGAAACCGCCGCACCTCCCCGGACGGCAAGGTGATCGGCTCGGCGCCGCGCCAGGTCATTTCGAGGAGGCACCCTCGGCTATCGGGCGTCGGCCCGGAAATCGTCCCGCTCCCGAGCAGGTCGCCGGGACGGAGGTTGCATCCGTTGCTGGCGTGATGGGTGACCAGTTGCGCGAAGGTCCAGTACATCGTCGCCAACCGGCCGACACTCAGCCGCACCGGCGGCAGACCGTCGTCGCGCATCTTCTGGCTCGACAGGTAGACCTCCACGGTCACGTCGATGCCGCCACCCCGCCGGTCCGACTCGGCGTGGAGGTACGGGAGCGGGTCGGGGTCGCCCGCCGGCCGGTCGAACGACGGCACCCGGAACGGCGCCAGGGCGTCCATCGTCACGATCCACGGCGACACGGTACTGGCGAAGTTCTTGGCCAGAAACGGCCCGAGCGGCTGATACTCCCAACTCTGGACGTCCCGGGCCGACCAGTCGTTCAACAAGCAAATCCCGAAGAGCCGGGATTCGGCGTCGGCCATCGGGACCTCGGTGCCTAACGGGTTGGCGCCGCAGAGATAGGCCCCCACTTCGGATTCGTAATCGAGCGACCGGGTGGGGCCGAACACCGGGTCCGGGGCCTGGCCTTCTTTGATCTGCCCCATCGGACGCCGCACCGGGGTGCCGCTCGGCACGATCGAGGAGGCCCGGCCGTGGTATCCGATCGGCACGTATTTGTAATTCGGCAAGAGGGGGTTCTCAGGCCGAAACATGCTGCCGACGTTGGTGGCGTGGAAAATCGAGGCATAGAAATCGGTATAGTCGCCGATGTCGGCCGGGAGAATGAGTTCCACCGTCTCGGCCGGAAGGAGGCAATCGGAGGCGGCCTGCCGATCCGGGGCGCCCTCCTTGAGCAGGGCGAAGAGCCGGTGCCGGAGTTCGGTGGCGCCGGTCCGACCGAGCGCCATCAGTGGATTCAGGTTCCGCGCCGCCACGGCGGCCTGGAGCTCCGGGGAACACCCGGCCAGCAGTCCCTGCCCGGCCGCTCGATTGAGATCGACGATCTGATCGCCGATGGCCGAGCCGAGCCGGGCCGCGTCCGAAGGCCCCCGGCGACGGAAACCGCCGAGGGGGAGGTTCTGAATCGGAAAATCGGTGCCGGGGCGGCGAGCGGAATCCAGCCAAGACTTGGCGGCCGGGTCGTGGGTGTGATCGAGGTTTCGGGTCATGAGGCCAACACGGTTCGAAGTTCATCAATCGGTTCGCGAAAGGAGCAGGACCCAAATCCATGAAACGACATTCGGCAGGATTCCGGCCCGGGGAAGCGGTGGTGCCGCCACTGCAGGCCTCCGCCCTGAAGCCCGAGGTGGCGGACGTCGGACTCGATCAGCGCCGCCCGGATTTCATCGGCCTCGGCCCCCTGCCGGGCTAGCATCGTCGCCACCATCACGTTCAGATATCCGTACATGATGGCCGTCGGACTCGCCGGCAAGTACGTCAGGGGATACGGCCCCCGCAGCGGATGATGGAGGCCGGCGGTGGCTTTGAACGGCAGCGATCGGCTCGCCACAGCCTGGAGGAACCGAACGACCAGGTTCGGATCGGGAAAGAGGTCGGCGGTGACGCCGCCCATCCGGATCTTGGCAAACCCCCGGTGTTCAACGATAGCATCCAGCACGGCCTCGAACTCGGTGTCAAGCGCGACTTCGCCATACCACGCCACCGCCGGCTCCGTGGACCGAGCCAGCGCGGCAACCGCCGAACGGTCGAGGACTTTGGCCTCGACCGCATCGACCGCCGCCCCCCGCCCCGCCAGCCGCCGATTGGCCTCGGCCACCAAGCCGGATTCCCCCGCCCCACCGGCGCCTAACGTTGCGGACAGCCGCCACCCGGCTACGTCCCGGTTGGTCCGGTCGACGAGCCCAATGAAGTCAGCCAGGCGGGTGGCGGGGACAATCAAGCGGCCGAGCGCCCGTCGGTCGGGGCCGGCACGATATCCCGCGAAGTTTTCGACGGCCTCCTCGAGTGAAAGGCCGGCCGGTGGGAACAGGCCCGCGTAATCGATGCCGGCATCAAGCAGCCTCGCCAAGAGAGGAGGAAGTGGGGACGAATTCATGGACCGAAACATAGCCGTCAGCCCGCGGATCCGGCCGTTCGGCTGAGGTCCAGTCGACGGTCGGCCACCGGAAGAAACTGCCGGAAACGGGTCCATCCGGACCTCGCTCCGGTCGAATAGCTGACCCGCAATATCATACCAGACAGAGACTTACATCGAATGGAGCGGAATGGCACAGGGCCTGCCTTTCGGGGTCGTGCCTGGGAGTGATTGCCAGGGCTCGGTCAACTCGCGGGGAACAACTGGAGCGTGTGTGTGCGACAACCAAGTGCCATGACGATCACGACGGGTCACAGCCCCTTGCTGAACGGACGGCCCCGTCTTGCGGCGGTCGGACCGACGCCCAAGGGATCACTGACGGTTCTTCTGGTCGAAGACAATCCGATCGATGCCATGCGACTGCGGCAGCTGCTGGCGCGGGCGCGCTCGAGTCACTTCGCGGTCGAGTCGGTTGCGAGCCTCCACGCGGCGCAAGATCGACTGGCCCGCCGTGGCATCGATTTGGTCCTCCTCGACCTCAACCTGCCGGACAGCGTCGGTCTCGAGACCTACTCCAGCCTGGCCCACGTCGCGCCGGCTCTGCCAATCATCGTCCTGACCAGTGCCGCCGAGGAATCGATCGGCTTCGAGGCCATCCAGCTCGGGGCGCAGGACTTGGTGCTCAAGTCGCAGGCGAGCGCCGAGGGACTGGCCCGTCTGATCCGCTGCGCCATGGAGCGGCACCAGTTGGTGTCGTCCCTGCGGGGACTGTCGTTGACCGACGAATTGACCGGGCTTCTCAACCGCCGGGGGTTTACCACGATCGCCCAGGGTCATCTCCGGCTGGCGAGCCGGACCGGCCAGCGGTTTCTCCTGCTGTTCGCCGACGTCGACGGGCTGAAAGAGATCAACGACACGTTCGGGCACCATGAAGGTGACCATGCGCTGGCTCGGGTCAGCGACGTCCTCCGGCGGACCTTTCGTCAATCCGACGTGGTGGCCCGGTTCGGCGGCGACGAATTCGCGATCCTGGCGCTCGACAACCGGGGGGACGAAGGCATCGCGATTCGGCGACGCCTGACCGAGAGCCTCGCGGCGGAGACCGCCGGCGGGTCGCGGCCGTATCGACTCGGCCTCAGCATCGGCATCATCGCGTTCGAAGGGCGTCTCGAAGAGCCGTTAGGCGCTCTCTTGGCCCGCGCCGACAGCGCGTTGTATCGGGAGAAACGGGCCCGCCCGGGGCGGTCTACCGCGGGGTCCCCGGCAGGCGTTGAAAGATCGTGACGCCGAACCGGTACGATTCGGCCCGGTAGACGCTTTGAAGCACCGGGGCCGCGCCCGCGAGCCTCAAGGGGAACGTCGCGCCGGTGGTAACGGTCGGCGCCGACAACGCCGAGGGAGCGGGCAACAGTTCCTTGAAGGCTTCGGCGATCATCAGCGCCAGGGCGCCGATGGCCCGGCCTTGTTGTTCCGCCGAGGCGTCGTCGGCCACCCCGGACAGTCGCCGGCAGGCGTCACGAGCCAAGGGCTCGCCGCAGTGCAGCACGACCGAGCCCTCCCATGCTCCGGAGATGCCGACGACCGCGGCGAACGCTCCGACCTCCGGAGCCGCCACGGCCGCCGCGTCCCCGGCCACCACATCGATATCGAACACCGACCGCCACGTACCCTCGACGATGTCCGCCAAATCGTACCCCAAGC
>JANMHX010000039.1:0-42106 GCA_031375485.1 Gemmatimonadota bacterium
CGCGCGGCGCGGCCCGACTTCGACCGGGTCTCGAAGACCACGGACTTCGGAACGGCGGTCCGGGGCGCCCACTGGATCATCCTCGCGGTACCGCTGACGGAGGACTCGATCCGGTTTCTCAGCCGGGACCGCCTGGCCGAGTGCGGCGGCGCGTACCTGATGAACGTGGGGCGCGGCGCGGTGATCGACGAGGCGGCCATTCCCGACGCCCTCGACCGGGGCTGGATCCGGGGCGCGGCACTCGACGTCTTTGCCGTAGAGCCGTTGCCAGCCGACTCGCCGCTCTGGGATCATCCCAAGATCGTCATCTCGCCCCACAACAGCGGCCCCAGCACCGTCCAAGCCACGGCCGCCGGCTTTCTGGCCAGTCTCCAGAGCGTCGAACGCGGCGAATCACCCCGAACCCTGGTCGATCCGGCCACCGGCTACTGATGACCATCCGACACTCGCTCGCCACGGCCGCTCTGATCACGTTAGGCATCCCGGCCCTGCTCGGCGCCCAATGGACCAACCGGTACCCCAAGATCGCCGGCCTGGGCCATCATGTGTACTTGGAGGGATTCGAACTTCCGTCCCTGACGATCGGTCCGATCGACCCCGCCGTGTCGCCGGACGGGAAGCAACTGGCGTTCGCGAGTCGCGGCTGGCTCTGGACCATGGACGTCGCGAGCGGAGCCGCAACTAGGATCACCACGGGGGGCGGCATGGATTCGAGGCCGGCCTGGCGGCCCGACGGTCGCGCCCTCGCGTTCGTCCGCGACGATACCCGCGAAACCTCGATCGTCGAACGCGACCTGGCCTCGGGCCAGGAGCGAATCCTCGCGGCCGATATCGGCATCGAACTCGACCCGAGCTACACCGCGGACGGCCGGACCCTCTACTACAGCTCCGCCGTGGCCGGTGACCTCGACATCTGGAAGATCGATCTTCCGTCGGGCACCAAGAGCCGAGTCACCACGGCGACGGGCCAGGAACTCCAGCCGATTCCGTTGCCCGACGGCAAGCGAATTCTCTACATCGCCAAGGGCACCGGTGACGACCTCCGGCTTCGGACCCTCGAGTCCGGCGAGGAACGGACCCTGCTCTCCGGCCCGATCCTGTCGATGTTCCGGATGGCGTTAGGCCCCGACGGTCGAACCGTGGCCCTCACGTGGCCCGGCAGCGACGAACAAAGTTGGGAACTCCGGTTGGTGTCGGTCGACGGCTCGCCCTACACCATCAAGCTGGCGAGTGGCATGCCGTTGACGCCGGCCTGGGCTCCCGACGGAAAAACCGTCTACTACGTCGAGGCCGATGACGTTCAGCGCATGAAGCTCTACCAGATCCCGGCCGATGGCGGACGGCGATCGCTCGTCGGGGTCCAGAGCTGGAACTGGGGCACCCCGATGGGACAGCTTCGGATCAACACCAAGCTCGCCGGCGCCGGCACCGCCGCGGCCCGGTTGCATGTCGCGGATGCAAATGGCCACCCGTTGCTTCCCGACGAAGGCCAACCCCGGTTCGACGGCCAGAACGGCTTGGCGTTCTTCTATAGCGAGGGAAGCGCGGTGATTTCCGCGCCGGTCGGTCAAGTCTCCGTGAAGGCGGTTCAAGGCTTGGCCACGCCGACCGCCGAGGCCTCGGCCCGAATCGAACCGGCCGGCGGCACCGTGGAACTCACCCTGGCTCCGGTGTGGGATGCCCGCGCCAACGGCTGGATGAGCGGCGATCATCACTTCCATCTCAACTACGGCGGACCCTACTGGCTCCAACCCAACGTGCTCGAGCCCATGGCCCGGGCCGAAGCCATGGATGTCCTGACGCCGTTGCTGGCCAACCTGCACACCAGGTTTGAGGACCAAGGCCGGTTTGCGTGGCGGTCCACGGCCACGCCCCCGTTCATCGCCTGGGGACAAGAAGTCCGGTCCCATTTCCTCGGCCATCTCGGGTTGGTCGGCACGGACGAGTTGTTCTGGCCCTGGATCTGGGGGCCCGGGTACCAAGTCCACGGGCGGGACGACCGGGCCAATCAGGAGGTGCTGGCCCACGCCCGCCGGCAAGGCGGGATCAGCAGTTACGTCCATCCGATCGTCGGGCAGGAGCCGTTCTCCGAGGCCGGCATGGCGCGGATCCCGGTCGAGATGGTGGCCGACGGGATCTTGGGCGAGTTCGACACCATCGAACTGGTCTGTCTCTGGAGTGACGAAATCGGGTCGATGGCCATGTGGTATCGGCTGCTCAATTTCGGGTCGGTCATTGCGCCGTCGGCGGGCACCGATGTGATGAACAACTTCTACCGGACCATGGCCGTCGGCACGACCCGAGTCTACGTGAAGAGCGATCCGGCGCTCGGCTATCGCGGCTATTTGGCTGGGCTCAAGTCCGGCCGCTCGTTCGTCACCAACGGACCGATCCTCGACCTCACCGTGCAGGGGCAGGGCCCCGGCGAGGTTCTGCCCCGGACCAAACGGGACGTGGCCTGGGCGCTCGACCTGCATACCGCGGTCGGGGTCGATTCGGTCCAAATCGTCGTGAATGGAGCGGTGGTGGCGACCCATGCGGGGATCAACGCGCCAGGTTCGAAGCACTACGAGGGCAGGATCAAACTCCCGGCCGGCGGATGGGTGGCGGCCCGGGCGTTCGGCGGCAAGACCGTGTCCTGGCCCGCCATGGACAGCTACGCGTTTGCCCACACCGCGCCCCTGTGGATCGGCGAACGAGGGAGCACCACCCCGGCCACGAAACAGGCTGCCGCCGCGGACCTGGGACGAGCGCTCGAGGTGTCGCTCGGCCGGCTTCGGGCCGCCTACCAGGGCACTCCGATCCCGAACCTGGAAGGCCAGTTTGCCAGGGCACTCCAGCGCGTGAGACCATTCTTGCCGTTGTAGCCTCACGTAGCTACAATGGCTGGATGAAAGCCGTCGGCGTTCGAGAACTCAAGAACCGTCTCAGTGAATACCTCCGGGCGGTCAAGCAGGGCGAGCACATCCTCATTACCGACCGGGGCCAGGTCATCGCCGAACTGCGCCAACCGACCGCCTACTCGGACCAGGGCGGTCTTCCCCCGGCCCTGGCGTCGATGGTGCGAGAACGGACCATCGAGGTTGGTTTGCCGAATAGCGCCGAGGCCTATCCGGCCCAACCGAGGCGCGTCCCGGACGGCACCGCGGTCCGGGTGCTCGGCGAGCTTCGCGACGAACGATGATCCTGTACGCCGAGTCGAGCGCCGTCCTCTCGTGGCTCCTCGGCGAAGCGGACGGCGTCCTGGTCCGGTCTATCCTGGGAAGCGCCACGGTGGTCTTTGCGTCAAGGCTGACGGTGGCGGAGTGCGAACGAGCGCTGGCTCGCCTGGAAGCTGACGGCACCCTGAAGGGCCCCGAGGCGGTCGTGCTTCGCGAAACGCTGTCGCGCGCTACGTCCCACTGGATCCGCTACGAAATCGGGATCTCCGTGCTGTCACGGGTGGGACGGGCCTTTCCCATCGAGCCGATCCGGACGCTCGACGCGATCCACTTGGCCACGGCCCTCGAACTTCGCGCCGCGGAGCCTCGGCTCCAGCTCTTAACGCTCGATCGTCGGATCCGGGCCAATGCCGAACCCCTGGGCATTCCGGTCCTCCCCTAGCGCCACCGAACACCCAACCCGCGCCAGGCCGGAAAAAGCCCCCGAAGCGAGTGTCGCTTCGGGGGCCGAGCGGGCTTCCAGCCGCCCTTCCGATCGTTTTCCTAGAGCGAGCCGGTCCGGGTGGCCGATGACACCGAGCCCGCCGTGCACCCGCCGGTCAATGTCGAGCCCGCCCCCGATGCAGTCCACTGGACCGTGGCACCCGAGGCCGGCATCCACGCATCGTTCCAACCCGCCAAGCCGGTAAAGGTCGGCATGGTCACATCGACCGCCGTCCCGCCGAGCCAGGAGTTCGTTGCCGTGATAATGGCCGATTTGGCCGCCAATGCTTCACTGTACGAGAGTGTGGCCGAGCTGGCGAGCGCGGCGGGCAGCGTGAATTGGAACCGGAGCGTCTTGTAGCCGCCCGCGACGCTCGTTGGGGTGAAGACCGGCAGGGCTTGCGGCAGCGTGAACTGGCGCGCACCGAACGCGGCGAAGTACTCGAACAGCGTCCTGGTCGACGGCCCGTCGGTGGCGGACACGAGCACTCCGTGGGAATCGGTTGGCCGCTGCTTATTGGCCGGGATGCCGGCGGCGTCGAAGGCCTGAACGGCTGCCGGCGCAACCGTGTAGAGGACAGCCGACTGGCAACTGGCGCCGGTCCGGTAGAACGCCGAGAGCCCGACCTGATCGCCGCCGGTCGTTCCCGCAATCGTATACGTTGCCTGGCCAGGAGCGAAGGAGTCGGTCCCATCGGTGAAATCGACCGGGAACCCGACCGATCCACCCGGCGCAATCGCCGTTGTATTGACATCGCGCTTGATGAAGACCCGATCGGCCAGGCCGGGCGTCACCTGATCGCGGGCGTAGGCCACGAGATCGTGGGTCCCGTTGGTCACCCCATTCAGCGTAGCGAGCGTCTGGGCAAAACTGGCGAACCCGCTACCCCCGCCCAACGATACGAACGCCGTCCGAGTCATGCCGATGTTGGCGGTCTGGGCGGTGACGGTCTTGGTGGTCGGCGAGGTGCTGCAGAACTGACTCGCGCCGAAGCCGACCATCTCCGCCTGGCTGAAGTAGGCAACGAGCACGCCGCTGCCGACGCCGGCCGGATCCGTCACCCACGCCATGCCGCCCTTCCCGGACTGAATATCGAACCGGTACACGCTCCCGGTTGGCACCGACACCGTCCAGGGTCCGGTGCCATCCCGATACGCCAACCAGACCGGCCGTTCATCCAGCTCGCAGCCGGTGAAGTCCACGGTCACATTGCCGCTGCCGCCGGCGGCGGCCGTGACGTTGACGCCAAGAGTGGCGGTTTGGTTCGAGAGGCCGGTGGCCGTCCCGGTCACCGTCACGCTGTAGGATCCAACCGCAACGCCCGTCGTGGCGCTCAACGCCAGGGTGACCGAGTTGCCGGTCGTACTGGTCGGCGTCAAGATGGCGGTCAAACCGGCGCCCCCGGTGTTGGCGGTCACCGCCACGGCCACCGAGCCGGTGAAGTTGGTCCGATTCACGTTGACCGTGACGTTGACCGTCGCGCCGTTTTGCTGGACCGCGACCGGCCCGGCCGGCGTGGTGGTCAGGGTGTAGCTCGCCGGGACCGCCGCCACGGCCAGGACGAAGGTCCGGGTCTTGTCGGTCTGGCCAGTGGCCGCACCCCTGACTTTCAGGGTGTAATTTCCAGCCGTTACGGCGGCTCCGACCGTCAGGGTCAGCGTCGAGGTCGTTCCGGTCACGGCCGCCGGGGCATACACCCCGGTCACGCCGTTCGGAGCGTCTTCGAGGGTCAGGTTCACCGTCCCCGCAAAGCCATTGGATCGGGTCAGCGTGACCGCCACGTCACCCGCGGTTCCCTGGGTCAGTTGTTTGGGGTCGGGGACCACCGGCGAAATGTCGAACGACGGCACCGGCGCGGTGACGGTCAGGCTGAGTGCGGTCGTCGCGGCCGTAATGCCCGTCCCAGTGCCGCGGATGGTGAGCGGATAGGTGCCGGCGGCGACCGATCCGGCCACCTGGACCGTGAGGGCCGACGTAGTCCCATTGGCGGCCGCTGGATTGAACGTCCCAGTGATGCCGGCCGGGCCGCCTTCGAGCGCGAAGGTCACGTCGCCGGTGAAGTTGGTCCGGGCAACCGTGACGGTGGCGGCTCCCGACGCGCCGGCAATCACACTCAGCGTCGTCGGGGCGACCGTCAGGGCAATGGCCGGGATGGCGGTCACGGTCAACGAGAAAGTCGTAGTCGCGTCAGTAACGCCCGAGCCGCTGGCCCGGACGGTCAGGGTATAGGTGCCGGGGGCAACGGAGGTCGGAACCGACACCGTAACCGTTCCGGAGGTGGTGGTCCCGGAGGTCGTGACGTTCGACACGGCCGCCGTCACCCCGGCTGGGGCGCCTTCGGTCACGATATTCACCGTACCCGTGAAGCCGCCGCCACGGGTAATCGAGGCGGCGACCGATCCGCTGCCGCCCTGAACGACCGAGAGGCTAGCCGGGCTCACGCTGATCGAAATGGTCGGGTTCGGCCCCGGGTCCCCGCCCGGGCCGTCGCTCGAACCGCACCCCGCGGCTACCCCGACCGCCGCGACCAACCCCACGAAACGGGCCAACAAGGTATTCAGACTCATGGTTCCCATCCTCAAATTAGGCAAGGTTCGCAATCGGCTTACATTTCAGAGATACTTACAGGGTCTCACATCACTATCACCCCGCCATCATCTGACCCAATGTACCTGAACGTGACCCACAGGCCCGGAAAGCTCATCTGATTGTGACGGTTGACCTCGTGCTGGTGGGTGGCGGGCTCGCCAACTTGCTCCTCGCCTGGCGGATCGCCGACCTCAGACCGGACCTCACGTTCCTGATCATCGAGCAAGGACCGGCCGTGGGCGGAAACCACACCTGGTCGTACCACGGAACTGATCTGGAACCGGAAGCCCGTGCTTGGGTTGGCCAGCTGGCGCGGGCCTCGTGGCCGGCGTCGGAAGTCCGGTTCCCGCAGTACACCCGGCGGCTGACGGGCTCCTACCACAGCCTCGACTCGGCAGATCTTTCCGCTCGGATCACCGCTCGATTCGGGGACCGGATTCGAGTCAGCACCGCGGCCCGGCGGACTACGCCTTCAACGGTCGAGCTTGGGGACGGAACCGTGGTGACGGCAGGGGCCGTGATCGACGGCCGAGGTTTCGACCCGAGCCTCCGGATGGCGATCGGCTTTCAGCGTTTCTTGGGCCTCGAGTTGCGGCTGACCGCCCCCCACGGTCTGACGGCACCCTTGTTGATGGACGCCACCGTGGCCCAGGATGACGGGTACCGGTTCATCTATGTGCTGCCGTTCGGCCCCGACGTGGTCCTGGTCGAAGACACGGTGTACAGCAGCCAACCGGCCCACGATGAGGCTCGGTCGCGGCGCGTCATCGAGCACTACCTCGCCGGCCGGGGTTGGACCGTGGCCGAGGAGCTCCGACAGGAACGGGGCGCCCTCCCGATTCCGCTGGCTGGCCGGTACCAGGATTTCGCCGCGGTCCAGGAGCCCGGGGTCCCGACGATCGGGGTCCGGGCCGGACTGATCCACTCAACGACGGGGTATTCCCTCCCCTACGCCGTTCGGACGGCCGACCTGATCGCCACGGCTCCGACGCTGACCTCGGCGGCGTTGACCGGCCCCCTGACCGCGCTGGCCCAAGCCACGTTCGAGCGGCAACGGTTCCTCCGGATGCTCAACCGACTATTGTTTCGAGCCGCCGAGCCCGCTGACCGGTATCGGGTGCTCCAGAAATTCTACCGATTGCCGGAACCGACGATTGCCCGATTCTACGCCGACCGATTGACGACCATGGACAAGCTCCGCCTCCTGACCGGACGCCCGCCGGTTCCGGTCCTCCGGGCCCTGGCCTGTGTCCCCGAAAGGATTGAATCGTGACCGCGCCGAAATGTGCGGTGGTGATCGGGAGCGGGTTCGGCGGTTTGGCCGCCGCGATCCGGCTCCAGCAGGCCGGGATCCTGACCACGGTCGTCGAGCGGCGCGACCAGCCTGGCGGGCGGGCCTATGTGTACCACGACCAGGGATTCACGTTCGACGCCGGGCCCACGGTCATCACGGCGCCCGATTGTTTGGCCGAGTTGTTCACCCTGTCCGGGCGCTCGCTCGCCGACTACGTCGACCTGATCCCGATCGACCCGTTTTACCGCCTCCTCTGGGACGACGGTTTCCAGTTCGAGTACAACAACGACCTCGACGCCACCTTGGCTCAAATCCGGGCCAAGTGCCCCGCCGACGAGGCCGGCTACCGGCGGTTCCTCGACTACACGGCCGAGGTCTTCGACGCCGGCTACACCAAGCTGGCGCACGTGCCGTTCCTCAACTTTCGCGACATGATCCGGGTCGCGCCGCAGCTGATCAAGCTCGAGGCCTATCGCACCGTCTACAGCATGGTCAGCAAGTACATTCAGGACCCGCACCTCCGCGAGGCGTTCAGTTTCCATTCGCTCCTGGTGGGCGGCAATCCCTTCGCGGCGTCCTCGATCTATACCTTGATCCATTATCTCGAGCGGAGCGGCGGCGTGTTCTTTCCCCGCGGCGGAACCGGGGCGTTGGTCGGGGGTCTGATCCGGTTGTTCGAGGATCTGGGCGGCACGGTCCGGATGAATTTCGACGTCGACCGGATTGACCTGGCCGGCGGCCGGGCCACCGGTGTCACCAGCAAGGACGGCGAACGGCTGCCGGCGGACTATGTGGTGAGCAACGCCGACGTCGTGCACACCTACCGATCGCTGCTCAAGGGGAGCCGGATTGCCGCGGTCCGCGGGGAGCGGCTGGCGGGGATGCGACACAGCATGTCGCTGTTCGTGGCCTACTTCGGCACCAAGCGGAAGTACCCCAACGTTGCGCACCACACGGTGTTGTTCGGACCCCGGTACCGGGGGCTGCTCGATGACATCTTTTCCAAGGGCACCCTGGCGGAGGATTTCTCGCTCTATCTCCACGCGCCGACGACGACCGATCCAAGTCTGGCGCCGCCGGGATGCGAGGCGTTCTACGTCCTCTCTCCGGTGCCCCACTTGGGGCTGGCCGATCTCGACTGGGCCACGGTCGGACCCCGGTACGCCGACCGGATCTACCAGTACCTCGAGCAGAAGCTGCTGCCGGGGCTTCGGAGCGAAATCGTCACCCAGCGGTTGTTCACGCCGGCTGATTTCAAGACCGAATTGAACGCCCACGTCGGATCGGCGTTTTCCTTGGAGCCGGTCTTGTGGCAGAGCGCCTATTTCCGGGTCCACAACCGGGATCCGGACATCGGGGGACTCTACTTCGTCGGCGCGGGAACCCATCCTGGCGCGGGCTTGCCTGGGGTCGTGAACTCGGCCAAGGCCACGGCGTCCTTGGTGCTCGATGATTTTGCCGCGGGGGCGCCATGACCGATGCCGTCATCGAGCATTGCCGGGTCATTCTCGAGCAGGGCTCCCGGAGTTTTGCGAAGGCCGCGAGCCTGCTCGACCCGACGATCCGGGCCGGGTCGTATCAGCTCTACGCGTGGTGCCGGTACTGCGACGACGTGATCGACGGCCAGACCATGGGTCACGGCCAGCAAATCATCGATCCCGCCGAGCAACGGAAGCAACTCGCGATCCTCTGGTCCGAGACCGAAGCCGCCTATCGCGGCGAGCCGACCTCCGATCTGGTGTTTGAAGGCATCGCCCGGGTGGTCCGCCAGCACGGGATCCCGCCGGATATGCCGTTCGAGTTGCTTCGGGGCATGGAGATGGACATCGAGGGGCGCCAATACGAGACCCTCGAGCAGCTTCGAGTCTACTGCTACCATGTGGCCGGCGTCGTCGGGGTGATGATGGCCCGGATCATGGGCGTTCGCGACGCGGCCACGCTCCAGCGGGCGGAAGACCTCGGCACGGCCATGCAATTCACCAACATTTCGCGCGACGTGATCGACGACGCCCGGATCGGCCGGGTGTATCTGCCGTTAGGTTGGCTTCGCGAAGCGGGCCTCGCCCCGGCCGATGTGGGCCGTCCGGAGCACCGCGGAACCGTGGCCGCCATCGTGCGTCGGCTGCTCGATGAGGCGGAGCGCTACTACCAAAGCGGGGACGACGGCATCGATCACCTCCCGTTTCGGTGCGCTTGGTCGATCACGGCCGCCCGGGGGATCTACTCGGATATCGGCGCGGTGATCCGGAGCCGGGGCCACGAGGCGTGGGACCGGCGAGCGATGGTGTCAGGCGGCCGGAAGGTGTTCTGGATGGGGCGGAGTTTGCTCGAAACCGCCGTCAGGCGGATTACTCGCTGATGGACCGGTCTTTTCGGCTGAAGTCCGGAGTATAGAGGAACCCGAACGACTCGGCGCCGTCTTTGGTGCGGGTGGCGTGATGGACGTGGTGGGCCTGGACGATCCGCCGAAGATACCCGCCCTTCGGCAACCACGAATGCGGGATCCGGCGGTGAACCAGGACGTCGTGAAAGCCCCAATACACCAAACCGTACCCGGCCATCCCGGCGCCGATCGGTAACAGCAGCGGATAGCCGTTCGTTCCGAACCAGATCAACAGAATCGAGGGAATGGCGAAGACGATCCCGAAGAGGTCGTTGAGCTCGAGTTTGTCGTGTTTGGGTTCGTGATGCGATTTATGAAGGATCCATAACGGACCATGCATGACGTACTTGTGCATCAGGTGGGCAAAACCTTCCATCGCCACCAGGGTGGCCACGAACACCGCAATCCAGAGCATCACGAAGCAATTCTAGACCCGCTCGAGCCTCCGCGCAAACACCCGGGCCAGGGCGAGGCCGCCCAATCCGGCGGCGAGCAACAAGGCAACCGGCACCACCAGCTCGGTCAACGGGTCGTTCCGCCAGAACAGGCCGCTGTAGGCTTCGACCGCCCAGGTGGTCGGGGTCAGCCAACCTAACGATTTGATCAGCGGCGGCATCAGAAACCGGGGCACCATCGACCCGCCCACGGCCGAAATGATCAAAATCACGATATTGGCCAGGGTCTGGGCTTGGCGCTTGGTCCGGCTGGCCGCGGTCAACGCCAGCGCCAGTCCGGCCGCCGCCGCGGCCGCCGCGATGGTGATGACCATGAACGGGAGCCATCGGCCCGGCAGGTCCACATCGTAGAGGAGCCACGCCACGATGAAGATCACGGTCACCTGCAGCACGCCCTGCACCACCAGGAACAGGAACTTGCCGCCGACCACGGCGGTCATCCCGCCCGGCCCCGCCAGGAGCCGGTCGAGGAGACCGGCGTCCCGCTCCTCGACCAAGGTGAGGGCGCCGTGGACCGCGGAAAAGAACAGAAAGAGCATCGCGACCGCGCCGGCGTAGTAGGCGACGTGACTGGCCCCCAGTGACGCGGCGCCCACGTTTGACTGCAACATCAACCCGTCGAACGGCCCCGGATCGGAGGCGGCGGGATCCGACTCCTTGAGGTCCTGCCGGAGCTCGGCAAATCGGCGTTCGAGGCTGTCCCGCTGGGCCTCGGTGTAGATGATGAACGCTTCGCCGATCAGGGTGGCCGTGCTCCGGAGCGCCACATCGGGCAAGGCGGTGAAGTAGGCCCGCTGGGTCTGGCCCATCAGGATCTTCCCGGCCACCGCGCGCACCGGATCGGCCACGATCAGAATCGGCGCCTCGCCGTCGCCGGTCAGGTCCGTGAGCGGGCGACCCGCCTCGCGGACCACCAAGCCCGCGTCGGCGGCGCCGGAGCGGACCCGCTCCCGGACCGAATCGGCCGAAGGGACGACCGTGACGACCAGCGCCGAATCCCGGGTCAGCGCCGCCATCAACCGAACCGACTCATCGGAGCGTTGCTCGTCGGCCACCGCCACGTTGATCTGGAGTTGTTCGCCGGAGGCACCGGCAAAAATCGCGGCAAACACCAGGAACACCGCGACCGGGAGCACCACGCTCATCAGGAGCGCCCCCCGGTCGCGCAGGAACCCACGGGTCATGATCCAGAATACGACCCGAGTCATTCGACGATCTCCTCGCCCGCCACCCGGAAGAACACCCCGCGGAGGCCGGGCTCGCGAATCCGGGCATCGGACACCGGAGCGCCGGCCGCGGCCAGCGACGCCAGGAGCCCCGGCAGTCCCTCGACCCCGCCGTGGAACGGGCCGGTCCAGAAGATCCGGGCCGGGTCCGGCGTCAGACCGACTCGGTCGAGTACCAGACTCGCCGAGGCTTGCGGGGCGGCGCCTAACGTCAACGACAGATCTTTCGCGCCGGCGGGAAACCACTCCGCCACCAGCGCCGGTACCGACCCCTCCGCCGCCAGGCGGCCCCGGACCAGCACTCCTACCTGGTCCGCGAGCTCGGCGGCCTGGTCGAGGTCGTGGGTGGCGAGCAAGATGGCGGTGCCCCGGGCTTTGAGTTCGAGCAGCAGGCGATGAATCCCTTCCCGGGCCGGCGGATCGACCCCGACCGTGGGCTCGTCGAGCACCAGGAGCCCGGGCTCGTGCAGGGTGCCCGCGGCCAAATTGACCCGCCGCTGCTGGCCCCCAGACAAAGTGCCGACCAGACTGTCGGCCCGGTCGGCCAAGTCGATCCATTCGAGGGCCCGAGCGAGCGCGGCCCGGGCCGCGGCGGCCGAGAGGCCCGCCAACCGGCCCATGGCAAAGAGGTTCTCCCGGACCGAAAGATCGGGATAGAGGGCGATGTCTTGCGGCACCAGGCCGAGCCGGCGGCGGGCCGCCGGATCGGCGGGATCTTGGCCGAAGAGCCTAACGGTTCCGGCATCGAGCCGAAGCCGGCCGGTGATGGCCCGGACCAGACTGGTCTTGCCCGCCCCGTTCGGACCGAGGAGCCCATAGATCTGGCCGGCCGCCACGGTGAGGGCCACCCCGGCCAGGCCGCGGCCGGCGCCATAGCTTCGGCGGACATCGGTCAATTCGAGGGGAGGCGCCATTCGCGGGGGAATTAGGGTCCGCCGCCCCCGGCGCGTCAAGGACACTCGTCAACGAATGGCCCCCATGCCTCGTACTAGCAAGCACATGTCGAGATTGATCCGGTGCTGGCTCGTGTCCCTGGCCTTCGGTGCCCCGCTTGCGGCCCAGGCGGCGTCCTCGACCGATATCATCACCGGCGTCGTCACCAACGAGTCGGGCCAGCCGCTGGCGGATGCGGTCATCACCATTCTGTCGGTGGAAACCCAGGTCACCCGCTCCACCAAGACCAACGCCCGGGGCCGCTTCACGATTCTCTTTCCCGACGGGAGCGGCCAGTACCGGCTCACGGTCCGATTCATCGGGATGGTCCCCGTCCAGCGGACGATCGTCCGCCAGGCCGACGAGGACCGGATCGTCGCCAACGTGAAGCTCAGCTCAACCCCGGTGCAACTCGAGGAACTTCGGGTCGCCGCCCGGCGGCCCATCGGACCCGGTAACCAAGCACCAAGCCCCGGCTCCACTGAGCGAAACCTCACCACTGACCAAGTCCAGCGGCTCCCGATCGATGCCAGCGACCTGGCCCTCCTGGCCACGCTGGTGCCGGGGGTCGTTTCGATTCCCGGGAATGACTCGACCCCGGGCGGCTTCTCGGTGGCGGGCCAGCGGCCCACCGCCAACGCCGTCACGCTCGACGGTCTCACCTTCGGCGGCGCCTCGGTGCCCCAGGACGCGGTCCGCAACACCCGGGTCATCACCTCGAGCTACGACCCCGCCCGGGGCCAATTCAGCGGCGGGTTGGTGGCGAGCACCACCCGCTCGGGCAACAACCAAACCCAGGGTACCATCAACTACGGACTCCGAGACCAGAACCTGACCGTGCAGTCTGGTGACGATGCGTTCGGCACGGGATTCAACCAGCACCAAGTGTCGTTCGGATTCGGCGGTCCGTTGATCAAGAACAAGCTCTTTGCCTTCGGCTCCGGGCTCGGCCGGTTCCGGGGCGACGAATTGCAGACCCTCTTGTCGGCCACTCCGACCACCCTGCAGCGATTCGGCGTCGCGCCGGACTCCGCCGACCGGCTGGTGGGCCTGCTCGGTACGTTGGGGGTGCCGGTCGACAACGATTTGGCCTCGGGCAGCCGCAACACCGACGACGTGTCGTCCTTGCTCCGGCTCGACTGGATCGTTTCCCAAGGGCATACCGTTACGCTCCGCGGTGACTATCGCGGCAACCGGCAGGAGCCGACCCGGTTCGGCCAACTGTCGGTGCCCGCATTCGACTCTCGCTCCACGCAGAAGAGCGGCGGCGTGATGCTCACCGCCAACTCCCGGTTCGGGGCGACGGTCATCAACGAGTTCCGGGCTTACCGGTTATCGTCGACCTCCGCTTCGCCGCTCGAAACGGCGTTTCCCGCCGGCCGGGTCCAGGTGGTGTCGGATCTCGACGACGTTCGCGGCGCCACCAACTTGAGCTTCGGCGGCCTGCCCGGATTGCCGCAACGATCGAACGGCTCCGGATTCGAAGCCACCAATGAGCTCAGTCTGATCTCCGGGAACGGAGCCCATCGCCTCAAGCTCGGTGGCCTCTTCAACCGCTCCAGCAGCGAAACCGACGCCACCCAGAATCGATTCGGGACCTACACCTACAACTCGCTGGCCGACCTCGAAGCGGGCCGGCCCGGGAGCTACACCCGAACCCTGGCGCCGACGATCCGGGCCACCGATCAGACCGCCCTGGCTTTGTACGCCGCCGATACCTGGCAGCTGTCCGATGCGCTCCAGCTCACCTACGGCGCCCGGCTCGAAGGGGCCAACTACCGCGGTGCCCCGGCCAGGAATCCGGCGGCCGAGTCGCTCTTCGGGATCCGGACCGACCGATGGCCCACGGAATGGCGAGTGAGTCCCCGCATCGGCTTTACCTGGTTCATTCGCTCCGAGGACGGACCGCCGAAGCTGGTGGTCCGCGGCGGCATCGGCGAATTCCGGAGCCCCGCCCCCGGCAGTCTGTTCTCGTCGGCCCAGGCCGCATCGGGGTTCGGCGGCTCGGAGGCCCAGTTGGTCTGCATCGGCGCCAACGCCCCGACACCCGACTGGCACGCCTATCGGGCCGATCCGGCGGCGATTCCCACCGCCTGCGTCGGGGGGCCGGGCCCGAGCTTGCCGGGCCGGAGCCCGTCGATCACCGGGTTCGACCCCGATTTCACCGCCCCGCGAGCCGTCCGAACTTCGCTGGGCGTGCAGCGCCGGTTCGGACTGATCACCTATGGCGCTGAGCTGAGTCACGCGTTAGGCAGGAGCCAGTTCGGGGTCCGGGATCTCAATCTTGGCGCCGGCCAATTCAGCCTGGCAGCGGAAGGGCGCCCGGTGTTCGTGCCGGTCCAGGCCATCGATCCCCGAACCGGATCGATTCCGCTGGCGGCCTCCCGCAAGGTGGCCGAGTACGGCAACGTGCTGGTCTTCGACTCCGAGCTCCGGTCGCGGTCGACCCAACTCACCCTCTCGGCCAACGGCGTCACCCGCAACGGCGCATTCTTCAATGCCTCCTACACGTTCAACCGGTCGCGGGATCAATCGTCGTTCGCCTTCGGCGGCGCCCAGCGGGGCTTGAGCGGCGCCACCACGGCCGGCGACCCGAATGTCCGCGAGTGGGCCACCTCCGACTTTGAGCGGAAGCACTCGCTCCTCCTGACGATGACCTATCCGGTATCCCGGAGCCTCGAACTCACGACGATTACCCGGTTCACCTCGGGGTCGCCCTACACGCCGGTGGTCGGATCCGACGTCAACGGCGACGGACTCCGGAACGACCGGGCCTTCGTCTATGGCGCCTCAGCCGCCGACCCCGCGGTAGCGGCCGGGATGGCCCGGCTCTTGGGCACCACCTCGGGCGGGGCGGTTGCCTGTCTCACGGCAGAGCTCGGCCGGATTGCCGACCGCAACAGTTGCCGGGGGCCGGGGCAGACCTCGGTGGATTTTCAGCTCAACTTCCGGCCGGCGGTGCTCGGACTCGACCGCCGACTCACGATGTCTCTGGTCACCACCAATTTCCTGATCGGCGTCGATCAGCTGTTCCATGGCCGAGACAACCTCAAGGGCTGGGGCCAGACGGTGCGGCCGGACCCGACCTTGCTGGTGGTGCAGGGATTCAACCCAGCCACTCAGCGGTTCACCTACTTGGTCAATGAACGATTCGGAGCCTTCGGCACCAACACCATCGGAATCCGGCAGCCCTTTCAGGTCGGCATCCAGCTCCGGTACACGATTGGGCCGGACCTGATGGCGCAGTTCCGAGGCCAGTTCGGCGGCGGCGGCCAGCGAGGCGGCGGACCCGGCGGCGGATTCGGACTCCGGGGCGGGGCCGGCGGCGGGGCCGACATGTTGACCCGGATGACCAGCGCGCTGCCGAATCCGGCGGTCGAGGTCATCGCGATCCGGATTGCGTTGAACCTGACGGACGACCAAGTCAAACGACTTGAAACCACCGCCGACTCGCTCAAGGCCCTCACCAAGGCCGTAGCCGACCGGGCCCAAAAGGAACTCGCCAAGGCGGGCCCCAACCCGGATCCGGGGTCGATGTTCGCGTCGATGCGTCCGGTACTGGAATCGGTCCGCGCCAACAATGCCTGGGCGCTCAAGGCGGTTCAGAGTATTTTGACTGCCGAACAGTGGAACCAAGTGCCGGACCGGATCAAAGCGCCGCCAGGGCAGCGTCGAGGCCCGGGCGGGCCGCCGTAACGCCTCACACCAGGAACGTTCGCGATGCCTGATATTGCCGTCTTTCATCCGCAGCTGGTGCATTTTGCCGTGGTGCTCGGAATCGTCGGGGTCTTGTTCCGGCTGATTTCACTCACGGGGAAAGCCGGTTGGACCAACGGAGCGGCAACTGCCATGTTGATCGCCGCCGGAGCGGTCGGATATGTCACCGCCGAATCCGGTCAGCAGGCCCACGGACCGATCGAGCGGATTCCGGGCGCCGCGGCAGCCGTCGAGGAACATGAAGAGTGGGGCAAACGAGCCCGCAACATGTTGCTCGTGGTCGGGATCATCGAGCTGATTGGATTGACGCTCCGGAAGCACAAATCGGCCGCGGCGCTCCGACTGGTCTCCGGGTTGGCCGGCATCGGCGCGGTGTTCGCGCTCTATGAGGCGGGCGAGCATGGCGGGGAGTTGGTGTACAGCTATGCGGGCGGGCCCGGGATCCGGTCCGGCGACACGACGGACGTGACGCGGCTTTTGGTGGCCGGACTCTTCAACCGCGCCATGGCCGATCGGGCGGCCGGCGACAAAGAGGGGGCGGCCCGCTTGATCGACGAGTTGGTCCGGCGGATGCCCAACGATCCGGGGGTCACCTTGGCCGCCATCGAGTCACAGCTGAAAGACCGGCGGGATGCTCCGAAGGCATTGGCCGCGCTCCACACCTTCGATCCAGGCGACAGCCGACGGAATAAATTCCGGAAGGCCTTCCTGATGGCCGATGCCTACAAAGAAATCGGTTCCCTCGATTCAGCCCGGGCGGTGCTCGAAGCGTTCAAGGCCGAGAATCCCGCGGCGGCGGAGCGGGTCGACCAAGCGATCAAGGCGCTGTTGGGGACGACTCCGTAACCGGGGCGCGGTGCCAGCCCATGGCGTAGTAGAACACCAGACCGATGCCAAGCAGGCCGAATCCGATGGCTGAATCCACGGGCTGCTGTTTGATCGTGTCCCAAATCAGATACCCCGCGAAGAGCACGAACACGATCGGCGTCGCCGGATAGCCCCAGGTCCGATAGGGCCGCCGGAGGTCCGGCTCCCGCCGCCGCAGGATGATCACCCCCGCCGCCGACATCCCGTAAAACAAGAAACCCACGAACACCACGTAGGTGGCCAATTGGTTGTAGGTCCCGCTGAGGGCCAAGAGCGAACTCCAGACCCCCTGCACCACCAGCGACTTCACCGGCACCGCGGAGGCCGGGCTCACCTGCCCGGCCCATCGAAAGAACTGGCCGTCCCTGGCCATGGCGTACGGAATCCGGGCCGAGGTAAAGATGATCCCGTTGTTGGCGCCTAACGTCGACACGAGAATCGAAATCGTGATCACCGCCGCGCCGGCCGTTCCCATCACCACGGTCATGGCGTCGGCGCCGACCCGGGGCGACCGGCCGACGGCGGTATGACCCAGCACGTACGTGAACGCCACCGCCGCCCCGATGTAGAGCACGGACACCAACAGGGTCGAGAGAATGATCGAGAGGGGCATGTCGCGACCGGGGCGCCGCATTTCACTGCCGACGTAGGAGATCTCGATCCAGCCGTCATAGGCGTAGAGCACCAACACCATCGCCGCGCCGAGCGGCGCCGCCAGACTGCCGATCGGCTCCTTGGTCCAGAACGGGGTCAGGTTGTCGGCCGAGCCGCCCGGGAGCAGGAAACAGGCGGCAACGATCCCGATGACGGCCACGATCTTGACGATGGTGAAGATGTTCTGCGTCACGGCCCCGAGTTTCAGGCCAAAACAATTGAGCACGGTGAGCGCCATGATCGACACCACCGCCACGACTTTGACACCGACGGCCCCCATCGGAATGAAATACGCCAGGTACGTCGCGAATCCGACCGCGATCGCCGCAATGGAGCCGGGGTTGATGATGACCGAACCGCCCCAGCCGTAGAGGTAGCCCCACACCGGGCCGTAGATTCGCTTGAGCCAGGCGAACTGCCCGCCCGCTCGGGGCATCGCGGCGCCGAGCTCGGCCACGCAGAGGGCCCCGAACAGCGACACCACCGCCCCGAGCACCCATACCAACAGCGTCGGAAACACGCCGTTGAAATAGGCCGCGATCGACGCCGGCACCAGAAAGATCGCCGAGGCGACCATGGTGCCGACGTTGATCATCGTCGCGTCGAGGAGGCCCAACTCTGGTTTGAGTTCGTCGGACATCGGCCTCGGGGGGTTATCGGTGATCGCGCCACCGGTGGTAGGACTGCTTCAGCAGACACTGAAAATGATACACCCCGGACTCCATGTCCGGCGAAAACCGGCCCCGGTGATACCCGCGGGACCCGAGACCCCGATGGACCTGATGACAGATTTCCCGGTCTTCGGCCTGCACCATGTCGCTGTACTCGACGTCGGCCGCAATCTGCTCGGCCCGGCCCGGGGTATCGGGCTCGTCGTAGTAGTACCAGAAAATGACCTTGCACCGGTCGGGGCCATTGGGCAGCACCAGATTGGCCTGGACCCGGTGCGGCAGGATATTCAGCATGAAATTGGGATAGACCCAATAGTAGAACGCCTCGCCGCCGGCATCCTTGGTGTAGACGTTGTCGTCCTTGAGTGGACTGTGCTGGAGGTTGTACCAGGGTCCGAGCTCGGTCCGGTAGGCGAGGTAGTCGAGGGCCTTGTTGAGCTCCGGATGGACGTGGGGGATGTGATAGCCTTCGAGGAAGTTGTCGACGTACACTTTCCAGTTGGCCTCGACGTCGTAGTCGATCCGGCGGACCAGGCGTTTGGTGGTCAAGCGGTTGGGCCGGATCCGCTCGGCAATTCCGGCAAAGACCTCGGCCAGCGGCGGCGCCTCGGCGGGTTCGAGGCACACGAACACGAAGCCTTCCCAGACGTCGACCGCGACCGGCACCAGCCCGAAGTCTTTCTTGTCGAACAACTCGGTCCGGTCGAATTGGGGTACGCCGCGGAGGGTGCCGTCCAGCTGATAGGTCCAGCCGTGGTATTTGCAGGTCAGCGCTTTGACACAGCCGGCGGGTTCAAGGGCCAGCGGCCCGCCTCGATGGCGGCAAACGTTATAGAATGCCCGAAGGATCCCGTCCTTATCCCGAAGGACGAGGATCGGATTATCCGCAACCGTGGCCAGGAAGTAGCTGCCGGGGCCTTCAACCATCGAAACGTGGCCGACGCCCTGCCAGGTCCTGGCGAGGACGGCATCGCGATCGACGGCGTGGAATCGTGGGTCAACGTACCAGGTGGATGGCGCCGTGTCGGACCGCTCCACCGGAACGATCGCCAGATCGGCATCGGCAAAGTCGGGGAGTGATGCGGGTACCGGATCGACGTTCATCGGGCAAAAGATAGGCGAATCCGGCCGGACCGGTTACTCGAACCGGGAGAATCGATAGATTTCCACCATGCCAATCTTCCTCTTCGCGCTCCTGGCCGTCCAGAACCCGCCCAGCCACGACCCCCGACTGTACGATCTGGCCCGGGGCATCTCCCCGGCCGCGACTGAAGCCACGGTCCGAAAGCTGGTGAGCTTCGGCACCCGTCACACCCTGTCCGATACCGTCTCGACCACCCGCGGGATCGGCGCGGCCCGGCGGTGGATCAAGTCCGAGTTCGACCGGATCGCCGGGGAATGCGGCGGGTGCCTCGAGGTCCGGTACGATCGCGGGCTCCTCAAGGCCGGCCCGGGAAGCCGAATTACCAAGGACGCCGAGCTCGTCAACGTCATCGCGATTCAACGGGGGCAGACCTACCCGGATCGCTACGTCCTGATCACCGGCCACTACGACTCCCGGGCCTCCGATCCTAACGATGCGACCTCGGATGCCCCGGGCGCGGTCGACGACGCCAGCGGCACGGCGGCGGTGATCGAAGCCGCCCGGCTCCTGTCCAAACAAACGTTCGCCAAGACCATCGTCTACGGTGCCCTGGCCGGCGAAGAACAAGGCCTCCTCGGCGGGAACCAGCTGGCCAAGTACGCCAAAGACCAGAACTGGCAGATCGAAGGGGTGCTGAACAACGACATCATCGGCAACAGCGAAGGGATCGGGGGCCAGGTCGACAACCTCACGTTCCGGATCTTCTCGGAGCCGACGGCCGCCACCGAGTCAGACGAAGAACGGCGCGGACGCCGGGTCACCGGCGGAGAGGTCGACGGGCCGTCGCGGCAATTGGCCCGCTACGTTCACGCCGTCGCGCGTCAGGTCCTGCCGATGATGCGGCCGAAGCTGGTGTACCGCCTCGACCGGTTCGGACGGGGCGGCGACCACCGGGCGTTCAATGACGCCGGCTTCGCGGCCGTCCGGATTACCGAAGCGTACGAGAACTACAACCGCCAGCACCAGAACATCCGAACCGAGAACGGCATCGCCTACGGCGACGTGCCTGACAAAGCCGACTTCCCGTACGCGGCCCGGATCGCGGGCGTGAACGTCGCGGCCTTGGCGGCACTGGCCTCGGCCCCGCCGCCGCCGACGGCCGTCAGGCTTCGGGGCGGGGTCAGCGCATCCACCGCGCTCAGCTGGCAAGCCGCGCCGGGAGCGGCCGGCTACAAGATCTACTGGCGGGACACCACCGATCCGGTCTGGAGCCAATCGCGCTACATTGGGGCGGTGACCCAGTTTACCCTCGACGGAATTCTGATCGACGACCATCTGTTCGGCGTGGCCAGTGTCGGCGCCGACGGCAATGAGTCGCTCGTGACGTTTCCAACTTCTGGAGGCAGTCGATGACGTCGTTCAAACGGTGGGCCAAACGACTTGGACTTGGTGTGCTGGCGCTGCTCGCGGCCGCCATCATGATCGGCGCGGGCTATGAAGCCCGGATGCGGCGCCAGGCGTTGGTCAATCATCCCGCTCCCGGAAAACTCGTGGACATCGGCGGACGGAAGCTTCACATCGACTGCCGCGGCAGCGGCACGCCGATCGTGATCCTGGAAGCGGGCCTCGACATGAACGGGTCGCTCGCCTGGGCCAAGGTCCACGATTCAATCGCGGCCACCACCCGGACCTGCGCCTACAGCCGGGCCGGGATGATGTGGAGCGACGACAACCCGAATCAGCAGGATGCCACGGCGGTTGCCGGCGATCTCCATGCCCTGCTCACGGCAGCCGGAGAAAAGCCGCCCTATGTCATGGTCGGCCACTCGCTCGGCGGGCCGTACATCATGACGTTCACGAAACTCCACGAGGCCGAGGTGGCGGGATTGGTCTTCGTCGACGCCTCGCACCCGGAGCAGTTCAATCGCTTCAAGGAGGTACTGGGCCGCGCCCTCGAACCGCCGGTTGGGCCGCTCCGCGCGGCGGCGGCGTTGGCGTGGGCCGGCGTCGTCCGGGTCGTCATGCCCGCCGCCGCCGCCGCGGACTCCGTGGGTCAGGCCACGGCCGCCTACGCGCCGACCTCCATTGGGCCCATGCTCGAAGAAATGGACGCTCTCGATTCCAGCATGGCCCAGGCGGGGACGTTCCGCCAGCTCGGGAACCGGCCGCTCGTGGTGTTGACCGCCATGGCGCCGACCGATACCAATCAGTTGAAGCAGCTGAAGATGACCCGGGAAGAAAGCGTGCGGTTCCAGGCTGCCTGGAAGGCGATGCACGAAGAAGAAGCCTCGTGGTCGACGCAAAGCGAACACATCCTGGTTCCCGATGCCACCCACTATATCCAGTACGACCGACCCGACATCGTGATCGCGGCGGTCCGGAGGGTGGTCGGGTTGGTTCGGAACCCGGTCGCGGTCCCGGCGCCACCCCACTGAGCAGCGACCGGCCGGCTGGGCGTTCGGAAATGAGCCGCGGCGCAGGAGACTGGTGGAGAGTCGGCCCGGGCAGGTCGGCTTGGGTGAGGCCCGCAAGTGACAGGGCTTGAGATCGACGAGCCTGACCCGTTCGTCTTTCTCGTTCCCCAGACCGTGATCGACTCCTTGTGCTTTTAGGCCGCTGACGACACTGGAGTATTCCCTATCATGACGACACCGACTGCTGATGGCCAATCCCGACCACTACCACATCATGTGGCCGTCATCGGCGCCGCAGGTGGTCTCGGTCAGGGGATACTCGGGCTCTGCCGAGCGGCGGGAATCCGCTTCACGGCCATCGTCCGTTCTCGGCCGGAACGGATCACCGATGTGCCGGGCGGATCTCGTGTTGAAGTGGTCCAGTCTCTCGACGATCGCCCCGCCCTCATGGCGGCATTCGCCGGCGCGGATGCGGTTCTCACCGCACTCGGAGTTACGGCAACGACCCGCGAGCACTCGGCCTTGCTGTCAGCGAACATGTCCGCGGTCGAGCAATCGATGGTGTCCGCAGGCGTCGACCGCATCGTCATGATCAATACGTTACTTGCTTCAGCACCAGGGCAACCCGCAAGCCGGATCATGCGCTTCTTTATGTGGCTGCCGGGGACGATCGGCCGCGGAGCACGTGAACAGCAAGCGGTCGTGGATGCGCTCGGAAACGGGGCGTTCTCGTCGCTTCGTTGGACTCTCGTCCGCGGCGGCCTGAACTCTCGCGGCAAGGATGAGCACCCTGTGGCCTCGGCGACCTGGGAAGGCGCTCTGAATTCCTACTCACCCGTGTCGTATGGGGCTATGGGCCGATGGATGCTCGAGGAGGCAGCGGCCAATGAGTTCGTCCGTGCAGCACCGCTGGTGTCACGGCGTCGCACGTAAACGTCGCTCACGACCGGATCAACTTCATTGCGGCCGGGTAGCTCGCGGATAGTCCATGTAATGAGCTGTCTCGTCCGCCACCGCGCGCCCGTGCATCCGTTCCACCACCACGAACGCCATGTCGATCCCGGCCGAGACGCCCGCAGACGAGATGATCCCGTCTTCCACCACTCGCGCCTCCCGTTGCACCTGGATCGTCGGGTCGGTCTGGCCCAGGAGGTCGAGCGCGCCCCAGTGGGTCGTGGCCCGGCGCCCGGTCAAGAGGCCGGCCTTCGCCAGTAGCAGGGCGCCGGTGCATACCGAGGTGACCTGGCCCGCGCTTTTGGCAATCCCTTGGATCCACGCAATCGTCGGCAGGTCGGTGAGCAACGGCCGGGTCCCGAAGCCACCTGGGACGACCAGCAGGTCGATCGGTGGGGCGTTGGTGAAGTTGAAGTCCGGGAGCACCCGGAGCCCGCCCGTCGCGGCGATCGCCTCGGCGGTCGCCGCCACTGTGAACACCCGATACGGGGCCGAATCGTCCGACCGGCGCGAGTCGAGACCCGGCGTCAGCCGGACCCGGGAGAAGACCTCATAGGGTCCGGCGAAGTCGAGCACCTCGACACCGTCAAAGACGAAGATGGCAACACTGATCCGGTTCATACCAGGTTCTCCATTGCACGACGGGCCGTTTCCGGCGTCACGCCGGGGCCCCGATGGTTGCCGACAGCATCTGCCGTTTCAACAGCAGCGCCAGGAATCCCCCCAAGGCGACGTCCGCCGCCATACAGAAGGCGGGCCACCAAAGGGGCGTGCTCGTGGTCAGCGCCAGGCGGACATGGAAGACGTCGAAGACGCCGTGACCGATGAGGCCCGCGGCCACCAGCCACAGGTTGCCGCGGAATCCGACCGCCGCGACGACCCCAAACCCCACCATGACGAACGACTCCACCAACACCGCTCGGCCGGAGCCGCCCATCGCCGCGAACAGCACATAATATGCGGCGACCACGATCAGGACGGTGGGATAGAAGGCGCGGTCCCGGCCCAAGCCGATCCACCAGGTCACCAGGGACGTCACCAACCCGACGGCGATTCCGATCAGATATGGCATCATAACTTGAGCTCGATGAGGTGTGAGGTCCGCATGGCTAGTGCCTCGCGACCGGAGCCGAGGTGCGGACCGCGGCCACCACCTCTCGGATGGCCTGGCTGGAGAACGCCGCCTCGGTCTGATACTCGACCAGCGAGGCGTGGGTAGCCGTCGGGATGATCCAGTGACTGCTGTTCGTCGACAGTCTTGGCAGCTCGTCCTGCACCGTAGTCCATCCGTCCATCGCATCCTTGAGGGCCGTGACGACCAGCAACGGTCGATCCCCCAACAAGACTAGCGACCCGGCCTGCTCCATGGCCAGCGGCGCCGCCGCGAACTCGTCGCGCTGGCTCCGGGCCAGCCGCGCCGTGGCCAGGGCCACCTGCGTGGCCGGCCGCGACTCGCTCGGCAGGCTATCGGACGCATGCTGGTTGACGAGGCGCACCAACCCGAACCGCGCCAGCGACGGGAAAAGGGCCGACACCCGGTTGAAGAACCAGTAGAAGCCCGGGTAGGCCGGGATCCTCGTGAACATCATCGGGTCGGTCGCGTCGAGCAGCACGAGGCCGGCCGTCCGCTCGGGATACCGCGCCGCGAACGTCCGGACGTAGAGGCCGCCGAACGAGTGACCCGCCAGTACGTACGGAGGCGCCTCGTGCCCGGCCGCCAGCAGGGCCGCGAGGTCCGCGGCGACGGCGGTTCCGTCCTGCTGGTTAGGCGCCGGATCGCTCCACCCTCGCCCCGCCCGGTCGTAGACGCAGACCCGGGTGTCCTGCGCCACCGCGGGAGCGATCCAGCTCATCGTCGACGAGAATCCGCCATGGCCTGGGAGGAGGACGACGACCGGGGTCCCCGATCCGGTGCAGTTCAGATACATCCGGCGTCCTCCGCCGACTTCGATGAGGCGGCCGGCCGCTGGGGGCGTGCCCCGTTCGAGCGCTTCCCGCCCGGTTTCGTACCCGGCCGCCACGGCGGCCAGCGCGACGACGGCGAAGACCGGATAGACCAACCAGATCCGAATCCGGCTGTGGAGTTCGCGACGGACCCGGATCGTCATCCACCCGGCCAGCGCGAGCAGGAGGACCGGTGCAACCCAGGCGATCGCGTCGGTCGCCACCACGCCCGGCCACATCGCCAGCAAGGCGCCGGCCACGGCCAGCCAGCCCGCCACGGTCCGGGCCCACCGCTGCGGCTGATCACTCCGCCGGGCGGACAGTCCGGCCAGGAGCGCCGCCCCGGCGGCGAACGCGAAGAGCACCGCGGCGGCGATCACGTTCTCCCGGGCGCCTGGGACGACGAGGATGACGAGGACCAGTGCCAAGACCACCGCGGCCAGCAGGGACACAATCACGATCCAGGCGATATTGCGGGTCGACGGCGACGGGGGTGGGGGCGGCGAAGTCATCTTGGGGCCGGGCGCTGATATTCCATCTGGAGCGCGACGAAATCCGCGGCGGGCGCGCCGTACCAGGATGCGAGCTTGGTCAAAGCGGCATCCAGGGCGTTGGCCGGCGCTGACGAAGCATCGGGTAGACGCATTTCCCGCCTGAGCACGATCTTGGCCGAAGGACCCCGATCGACGGAGAAGCGAAGCCCCTGTCGGCCGGTCACGATGAGGTTGCCATCGGCGACGGTCTGGACCGTGGCTCGACGGGACAGGGCATCGAGGGTGAGACCAAGCGCTACTTCGTCGACACCATCGGCCACGTGCACCGCGACGGTGTCGCGTCGCCACCGCATGAGGGAATCCATGAAGACCGGCATCGGATACGGCATCCGGCTCAGCGAGAAGGCTTCGCTCTGGTGGACCGAGTCCCAACTTGCGACGGCGATCCGTCGCGCCACCCTCGCCGCGGCCGGCCGGCCGGCAATGCGTTCGATGAGCATGAGCGAAGCGGGCACGGCCGCACTGACCCCGGTCGTGGTGATGAGACGGCGGTCGATCACGTACCGGCGATCCGACACCCACGTCGTTCCCGGATACTTCTTTCGAAGCTCCGGGAGCGACGCCCAATGACCGGCCGCCCGGTGCCCCTCGAGCAGCCCGGTGCTTGCGACGGTCCAGGCGCCATCACAAATCCCAACGATCGTGGCGCCGAGCGCGGCCTGGTCCCGAAGCCACTTCACGATCGCAGGATTCGGCTCAATGGCCGGCACGATGATGTAGCCGGCACCCTGCGGATGTGCTGCGTCGAAGGCCGCTATCGTCAGGTCCGGGTCAACGGTGAGGCTCGTGCCCGCCAGCATTCGGATCTTCGCGGCGGTCGGTGCCACCGTGATGACCTCTGCCACACCGGCCTCCGCCAGAATCGCCCTTGGAATCAGGAAGTCGGTGAGTTCAGTTCCGTCGTTGCTGCCGACGACCGCAATGATGAGGCGTGGGCCGTTCGGTCTCGACGCGGCGGCGCTGGTCCGAGCCGTCACCGGCTCCCCGCCTTGGCGTGCGGGGAGCGCGATCGGGCGGGCGGCAGCGATGGCGAAGATCAGTCCAATCATTGAGCGGTGTCCCAGTGACAAAGAGGGTATGGGTTGGGCACGTCGTCACGATCCTCTCAAATGCGTGAGAGAGGACTCTCCAAAGATCGGGGGGCTGGTGATTCCCGTATAGCACCAAACCCGCTTTCTGGTAGAATCACGCTTGGCTGCGTACATTCGGCGTTGAGCCGGTTTGCATCACGACCCCAGAGGGCAGACCATGACGACGCCGCAGGCACTCGGACGATTCCTTGGGGCGCCAACCCATGCGATTGCGTTCGAAGGAGTTGCCGTCGCCGAGAGTACCTATTCGGCTGGTTTGGTACAGGCGACTCATGCCCATGATGCCGCCCTCGTCAGTCTTGTCTTGGATGGCAGCGCCACTGAGGAATTTCGGGGCCGAACCCGTGAATTAACCGCCCAGAGCCTTCTGTTTACGCCGGCTTATGAGATGCACGGACACGTGTTTCGAACACCGGGACGTTGGCTCAACATCCAGTTCTCCAGTACGTGGCTTGCCGGGATCGGAGATGGTCGTTTGCGGTTGCCGGACGCCCCGGTGATCCTTCGAAGTCACCCAGCCGTCGCATGGGCGACCCGGATCCGCACCGAAGTACGAGTGAGCGACGCGGTCACTCGCGGCGCGATCGAGGGCGCGATTATTCTCCTGGCCGCGGAATTGGCGCGTCTCCCCGTCAACGGGGAGCGAATGCGTCCGCGGTGGCTGCTCGTGGTGGAGGAGGCGATCGAGGACTCAGTAGGGGCACCACCGTCCGTCGGGGCTCTGGCCGAACTCGCTCGCGTCCATCCATCGCACCTGTTACGCACCTTTCGCCAGTACCACGGATGCACCGTCGCGAGCTATGTCAGGCAACGCCGGATTGCCCGGGCTCGAACCGAGGTGGCACGCGGGGAGCGCTCCCTGTCTTCGATTGCGCTCGACGCTGGCTTCTCGGATCAATCGCACTTCACCCGCGTCTTCCGGCAGGCCTTCGGCGAGACGCCTGGCCGATACGGCCGCTCGCTCCGCGGGCGTTGAGTGACGAGGAGGTTGGGCTCGACGCGGGTGACCAAGCTGGCGGGGGATGTCGAGCTATATCTGTGGGATGGTGGCTGCGCCTTCATTGGCAGCAGTGCTCGACGGGTCCCGGTCCACAGCCACCAGGCCATTCAGCTTACGTTCGGCAGGGAGGGCCGCGTCCGGCTCAGCCCCGCGGAGGACGGCCCCTGGACCAGCTATGCCCTCGGGGTTGTCGGTTCCCACCAGCCCCACACCCTCGACGCCCTCGAGGTGCCCCTGGGCGCCGTGCTCTTCATCGAACCTGAGACCCGCGAGGGGCGGGCGCTCACGGAGCGCTGTCGTCCGGACGGCTTTGCCTCGCTGGACCCGGGAGTCGCGGCGGGCGCCATGGCCGAGCTGTTCGAGCGCTTCCTGGCACGGCGGGGGGAGGCGGCGGTGGTCGGGTCCGCGCGAAGAATCGTGACGCTCCTGACCGATGGCGTGGAGCACCAGGACACCACCGATGGGCGGATTGTACGGGCCCTCGCCTGGATCAACGCCCACATCAGGGAGCCGATCACCCTCGAGGCGGTGGCGGAGACCGTCTTCCTTTCACCCAGCCGGTTCCGCCACCTGTTCGTTGAGCAGATGGGCATGGGTCTTCGCCCCTACCTCCTCTGGCGCCGATTCATGCGTACCTGGGAGATGATCATGGCTGGCGCTTCCATCTCGAAGGCCGCCCATGAAGCCGGGTTCGCCGATGCCGCCCATTTCACTCGAACATCCAATCGGATGATCGGCGTGGCGCCGTCGCTGTTCCGCGTCTCGCACTCACCCGCGGCCCTCAGACCGGCCCCGTCCCGGGCGGCGAAGCCTTGATGACGCCGCGCCCCCGGGTACCGGCCTGGTCAGCACAGGCATTCTTCACACCGGCATTTGTCACAGTTGCAGTCGGCGGCGCAGCGGCAGGCCGTAGGGCTCCCGCAGGGGGCGCAATCGCACCCTTGACCCGATCCGTCACAGGTACAGGCGCCGGCAGCGGCGGCGCCGGTGCAGATTGCAGCGATCGGGTCGGTGGCGCGGGTGTCGTTCGATGGAGCGGTCATGTGGAGCCTCAGGTTGAAGGTTGACCAAAGCTATGGCCAGTTCCCCGGGCGCACTTGAACAAAAGGGCTGATCTTCCCTCACGAACCCCCGGACGACGTCCCGACGGAACCGAGGCGAGCATCAGGAAGAGGGTTACCCGCCACCTGGCGCAACTTTGTTTGCAAACGATCCGCCGGTCAGCAGCTGGCGTTGGCTTTGAAGCGCAAAAGAAGAACCATCGATTGCCCGTGACACGGCCAGGGTGCCATCGAGATGATCGATCTCGTGCTGCAAGAGTTCGGACAGCAACGCATCCACGTGAACTACCTGCTCGGCCCAATGCTCGTCTCGGTACGTCATATCGAACGAGCAATGACGATGCAGTCGCACCAGGAGGTCCGGAAAGCTCATGCAATCATCCCAAATCTCCATGAGTTCCGAACTCGGATTCGTGGCAACTGGGTTGATGATCAGCCACGGCTTGTCAACGTGCATGTAGATGACCCGCTTCATCACGCCGATTTGGGGTGCAGCGATGGCCCGACCCCATCCGTGCTTTGCTCGAAAAGCCATCATCGTGTCGTGAAGATCTCGACCGGTGTCGATGGCCAACTCCAACTCTGACTGTTTCACTGGAGGGCATTCCTCCAGGAGCAGTGGATTTCCGAGAAGGAGAATGTCTCTAACTGGCATATAGCCTCGCAACGGTGGACAACGACTTGCCAATGACCCTGCAGCATGCAGAAGCGAACGGGAGCGCCAATCTACCGGTCGCGCTCTGTCGGGTCCAGGCGCAAGGATGGTGACGGGTGGGATAGCAGCGCACCAATGCGCGCGGTCGCACCGAGGCCACCAACCAGGCCAGACCAGCCATGGGAGTGGAGCTACCTATGGCGATCCGGCAAACTCGAAGATACGTTCTAGCCTCCTCCCGACGCTCGCGGCCAAAGCCCCACGCCCCCGGAGAAGCCTTCTCAGTGGAAACGAGCTACATATGCTGCCCGAACCGCCCAAAAAGAACGACAAATCGGCCCGCAAGGCGGCGAAACGCGCCCAAAAGCTCCTAGCCGACGATGCGCGGGCGATGCGGCCGGCAGAGCGGATGCGGACCATGTGGGAGATTCTCGACCAGAGCCGCAGACTGAATGAAATGGCCGACCGCAAGGCACGATATGCTCTCGTCGTGTCTGGCGCGGTCAATGCGGGCCTCTACTTGGTGGCGTTCCGCTCGGGGCACATCGTCGATTTCTGGCCGGCCGTCCTGCGGCCGTGGCTGGCCGTTTTGATTGTTCCATACGCAGCGCTGCTCGTTGCGTTCCTTGGCAGTGCCTACCATTCACTGTTACCACGGCCCCCTTCAGCGGCAGACTTCGAGCAAGCAGTTGCTGGTGCCCCAGCCGACCGCCGCCCCCGGGGGCTCATATTTTGGTCTCTGGTGGAACGGTACGATATCGCTGGGTACCAGAAGGCGTGGCGAGAGGTGACTCCAGGGGAACTCAACGAGGAACTCGCCGCGTTGGCAAAGGTACTGCTGAGTGTCGGGGCGGCGAGGTTTTCTGCCCTGGCTCGCCTTTATCGGACCCTCCTCTACATGATTCTGCTCGCAGCAGGGTTCTTAGTCTTGGACGGAATCTTCTTCCTTCTACGGTAGTCACATCCTGGGGCGAAGCGTCTAAACGCCACAAGGCTCCAATCCCCTGAACAGAGAGACGCCGTCAGTCGGCCCGGATCGCCTCCAGCGGCTCGATCCGGGCCGCCCGCCGAGATGGAACCAAGGCCCCGAACCCGCAAGCCAATAGGACGACCGCACCGCCGCCGAGGTAGGGCGAGCGGTTCAAACACCTCGATGGCCTCGATCGCCGTCGCCGCGAGCGCCGCCGGGCTTGGCTGTTCCAGGAAATTGCCTGCAACGATGCCGGATCGCGGACCGGCGCCGGTCGGAGCACATAGGCATTGAAGAGGGTAAAGGCGGCCGCGTTGAGGCCGACAGCTAACCCGATGGTGAGCATCACGGTCAGCACCAACGTGGGCTCGCGACGGAAGCTTCGGAACGCGAACACCAAGTCCTGCCCGAGGTCGTCGATCCAGAGCCATCGCCATGCCTCTCGAACACCCTCTTGGTGAGCGGCAATGCGGCCGAAGGCCCTGAGCGCGGTGGCCCGGGCCACACCGGGCGGCATGCCGGCGGCCCGGTTCCGCTCGATCTCGCGATCGAGGTGATACCGGAGCTCTTCGTCGAGTTCCGCCTCATCACGAGATCTGAACAGCCGCGCCAGGAGGCGGGCCCGAAGCGATCGGAGCATGGCTACCGTCTCACTCCGCCGCGAGAATCCGGCCGAGCGCGTCGGAAAACCGCTCCCAGTCCGCTCGCTCCTTGGTGAGTTGCTTCCGGCCGGCAGTTGTCAATTGGTAGTACCGGGCCCGGCGGTTGTTCTCGGATGGCGCCCAACTGCCGGTGACCAAACCTTTCACCTCGAGCCGTCGAAGGGCCGGGTAGAGCGATCCATAGTTGACATCGAGGACACCGCGCGACCTGGCCTGGATGGCCTGGGTCAAGTCCCAACCATTGGCCGCCCCCCCCTGAAGCAGCTTCAGGACGATGAGATCGAGCGTGCCCTGCAAGACTTCAAGTTTGTCGGCCACTGGTCCTCTAGACAAACAATAGGACCTCAGTTTATCGACGTTCCTCTAGAATGGCAATAGGATCGATCGTTGGGACGCTACTCGAAGATCCCGGCGATCAAGTTGGCAATCGCGTCGAAGACCGAGCCCGCGACATCGCCGGCGGACTCGAGGAGACCCGACCCGGCCTCGGCGCCGGCCGCCGCCGCACCGCCGGCGAGGTCCGGGAGGCTACCCCCGCCCATCGGCGGACCGGGCATCAGTAAACTGGCCAAGAGAAACGTGTCCATCGAATTGGCGGCCACATCGGCGGCCGTCGTGGGCCTTGCCCCGCGATGCTGCACCAGGGCGGTATTCCAGACTTCTTTGAGTTCGACACTGTCGAACCACACGCCCCGGCAGCGCCGGCAGACGTCGAGCTTGATCCCACCAGTCCGGGTCGGCTCCAGTAACTCGGTGCAACCCGGGCACCGGAGCAGATTCGGCGCTTTGCAGGCGGGACACCGATCGGCGTTCCGGAGATACGAGGCATCGCAGCTGCCGCACCGCTTGCGGTAGGCCTCCTGTTTGAGCGTGACATGGCGCTCGATGGCCCGGGCGCCGAGCCGGCGCAATCGATCGACCTCGCCGGCGTCGAACCAGATTCCGCCGCACCGCCCGCACTCGTCGAGCTTGGTCTGTCCGGGACCGGTGCCAACCTCGATCTTCCGCATCGGCAAGCCCGGACAGACCGGGCAGAGCCGGCGAGTTTCCGGCTCAGGCATCGAGGATCGGCTTGCTGCCACCTTTTTCCTCCAGCAGTTGGACATCAGGGAACCGGTAGACGAGCATCCCTGAGTCGGTGACATCGATATCGGCCACACCTTGCTGGGTCAGAGAACGAAACGCCTCGTCGACCTGCGGAGCCCGGAGTCCGGTGGCCGCCACGGCCTCGACGACCGTGAGTTTTCCGCCCCGCTCGGCGGCGAGCTTCACGAGTTCCGATTCCCAGGTTTGGAGCCGCAACTCCGCCCGATCGGCCGTCAGCATCCGTCGGTTCCGGTAATGACTCTGGATCAGGGCCAACCCCGCCCCGGCCGGAATCCCGACCGCAATCAGGAGCGTGGCGATGGTCGTGCCAAGACTCCGAGTCGCACTGGACACCGCGAACCCGATCGCCATGAACACCGCCACGCCGATCAGCAACGCACCCCCCAAGACCTTCATCCCTACTTGCTCCACGGCGGTACCACGCCGTTGCTCCGCGCGTAGGCCACCAGCTGCCCCAGGTGCTCGTGCAGGTGGGTCGTGGTCCCCACCCACATGCTTTGCCGGGACATCGTCTGGCCGAAGAATTTGAGATCTTCTTGGAGCTTGGCTTCCGGGCTTTCGGTCATCGCCTTCTTGAGGTGGGCAAAAGACTTTTCGATTGCCGAAACCATCTCCGCTTGGCCGAGGTGCTTCTTCTCGAACCCGCCGATGGTCTTGAAGTCCTTCATGCTGATACCCGTGGCCGGGTCGGGATCGACTCCGACCGCAAAGGGCATCACGTAGTTATCGCCGGCCACATGAAGCAGCACTTCACCGACCGAGCGGACGCCCGCGGCCGGGCGCCAATCGTACTTGGTGTCGGGAATCGCTTTGGCCAGGCCGACGAACTTCGACTCCAGCGTGGCGATGTCCTTGATCAAGTCGCCCATCAGGCCTTGGGCCCGGGCCGGGGCGGACCCGCCGGCGAGCAAAGCGAGGACGATCGACGTGGCCGGCAGGATTCGGGGCATCTGACAACTCCGTGGGTTGGGGAGTCAGCCGTCAAACCGCCACGCCAGCGTGGTACCGGCGTGATACGGAATGATGGCGATATCGCGGGACTGAATTCGCTCGGGCACGGGACTGGGCGCCCGGGTCAGCGTCACCCGGCCCTCATTGAGCGGGAGGCCATAAAACCGGGCGCCGTGAACCGACGCAAAACCCTCGAACCGGTCGAGGGCGTTCTCTTCGTCGAAGACGGTGGCGTAGGCCTCGAGCGCCACGGGGGCATTGAACACGCCGGCACATCCACAGGCCGACTCCTTGGCGCCCACGGCGTGCGGCGCGGAATCGGTGCCGAGGAAGAACTTCGGGCTGCCCGACGTTGCCGCCTTCCGGAGCGCGAGCCGGTGTCTTTCTCGTTTGAGCACCGGCAAGCAATACAAATGCGGACGGATGCCGCCCTGGAACATGGCGTTTCGGTTGCACTGGAGGTGATGGGGAGTAATGGTGGCCCCGACGGTGCCGGGCGACCCCAACACGAACCCCACGGCCTCCTCAGTGGTGATGTGCTCGGAGACGACCTTGAGCGCAGGAAAGTCGCGGACCAGCGGGGCGAGGATCCGCTCAACGAAGACCGCCTCCCGGTCGAAGATGTCGACCTCGGCGCTGGTGACTTCGCCATGGACGAGGAGCGGCATCCCGATCCGCTGCATCGTCTCCAACACCCCGTGAATCCGCCGGAGATCGGTGACCCCATGCGCCGAATTGGTGGTGGCGTGGGCGGGGTAGAGCTTGCAGGCGGTGAACACCCGCTGCTCGAAGCCGGACGCGATGTCCTTCGCATCGGTCCCGTCGGTCAGGTAGGCGGTCATCAGCGACGTGAACGACCGGCCCGGCCGGAGTTGGTCCTGGATCCGCTGCCGGTAGGCCGCCGCCATGGCCGTGGTGGTGACCGGCGGGTCGAGGTTCGGCATCACGATGGCCCGGCCAAATTGGCGCGCCGTGTAATCAAGCACCTCGGCCAACATCGGCCCGTCCCGGAAGTGGACGTGCCAGTCATCGGGCCGGCGGATCACGAGTCGCATCAGGGCTTCAGTTTCGCGAGCATGTCTTTGGCGTGCTGGTTGGCGGGATTCTTCGCCAGTGATCGCTCGAAATAGGTCCGGGCTTTCTTGGGATCACCCTTGGCCATCCAGGCGGTGCCTAACCGGTCGTACCCCCGATAGCTGTCAGGGTAGAGGTCAACGCCGATCTGGAGGAATTCGATGGCTTTGGCGGTGTCTTGGGTCATCGCAAACTGGCCGAGCTGGGCGATCATCCCCTCCGAAGGGGCAAAGGTCGCGCCGAGCTTGGCGGAGACCGCCCGAAAATGTTCGGTCAACAGACTCGGCGCGGCCAACACCCGCCCCAAGTCGAGGCTGTAGCCGTCGAAGATGAACCGAAGCGCGTCATACTCGGCAATCAGGGGCACCGAACCGTGGCTGTCGTTGGGATAGTACTTGTACCCATATCGCAGCCCGCTCTTGTTATACGCCTCCAGAATCCCGTTGAACTGAACGATCGACCCAAAGTGCATGTTGCTGGTGGTGTCGTCGGGATTGATGGTATTCGCCTGGGCAACGTAGAGGGCCTTGCCGTTGAGCTTGGCGGTGCTGAAGTAGTCCTTCGCCTTCCAGAGCAGCGTCTGCTTGTCCCACCAGAGGCTCGGGTCGATGGCCACGTAGGCGTTGAAGGCGTCTGGGATCGCGTAGAGGGCATTGATCGTCGTAATCCCGCCCAGCGAATGGCCGACGAACACCCGGTAGCCCGAGGTCCGGTACGCGGCGTCGATCCGGGGAATCAACTCGGACTTGATGAAGGTGAAAAAGTTCGGCATCCCCCCGCTGGTCTTCAAGAACGGCTGGGGCTTTCCGTCGAAACCGGTTTCGACATGCGTCGGGGTGAGGTCCCGGGTCCGATCGGTGTTGGGAATGGCCACGACAATCATTTCCGGCACCACGAAGGTGCCGTTGACCCCGGTGCCGAGAATCTGAATCAAGCCGGTCACCGTGTGGAAATGGGCATCGCCGTCCAGGAGGTACAGCACCGGATAGCGCGCTGGCGTGTTCGTCGTATCGTCGTAGGATGGCGGGGTATAGACGAGATAGGGCCGTTGCTCCTTCAACGTGGCCGACCAGACCGAGTCGATCTTCCCGATCGAGACGGCCTGGGTATACCGATTCTGTGAGAACGCGGAACTTGGCAACAGCCACAGGGCGAGGATGACGGTCAGGGGTCGCATTCGGGGCCTTGGAGGCGGACGCGGGGGCAGCTGGGTTCGATGATTGTAATGCGGCGGGGGAGTCCTGGCCAACAGTCGGCCCGAGGAGCCGGGTCTCAACAGGGGTCGCGGGTCGGGCGTATATTGAACAGTTCCCTCCGACCCAAAACAAATTAAGGACCCCAAGCAATGCACCTCCGATCGGTCGTGCTCGTCGTGTTGAGCACCGGATTCCTCGCGGCCGGTTCCGCGGCCGGGCAGCAGGTCACCACGGAAACCCGTGATCCCGGCCAAAAGCAGGACCCGTCGTTCGCCAAGAGCTACCGGGAGTGGCTGCCGAACCAGAAACTCGGGAGTCCCCTGGTCGATCACTTGCCCTTGGTACCCGGGATCCCGACGCCGAAGGACATCCTCGGCTACCATGTCGGCGCCCCGAAGAAGCTCACCTACTACGCCGATCAACTCCGGTACTATCGGGCCCTCGCCGCCGCGACCCCGCGGGTCAAGGTCGAGACGATCGGGCGCTCCGACGAAGGCCGGGAGTTGGTGGTGGTGTGGGTATCCTCCGAGGCCAACCTGGCCACCATGGCAGCCAACCGGCAGAATCTGGCCAAGATCGCCGACCCCCGAGGCCGGAGCGAGGCGGACATCGCCGAGCTGATCCGGACCACCAAGCCCCACTACCACTTCATGGGCGGGCTCCACAGCGGTGAAACCGGACCCTCGGAAATGCTGATGGAGCTGGTCTACCGGCTGGCCACCGAAACCTCACCAGTCATTTCCCAGATCCGGAACAATCTCTACGTCTCGATCACCCCGGTGGCCGACGCCGACGGGCGGGACCGGAACGTCGACTGGTTCTACCGGAACTTGGAGAACGGGCTGTCGAAGCCGATGCCGCCCCTCGATAGCGCCGCCCAAAAGGCCGCCGCCGCCCTGACCACGCCGGCGCCGAGCCGCCAAGTGCCCCCGGTGCCGTATTGGGGACGCTATGCCTATCACGACAACAACCGGGACATCAACCTGGTGCTGGTCCAGATGCGGGCCATCGCGGATTGGTACTTCACCGCGTACCCGCCGATCATGCACGATCTCCATGAGGCGCTGCCGCTGCTGTATACGTATAGCGGCGCCGCGCCCCAGAACCCGAACCTCGATCCGCTGCTCTTTGCCGAACTCCCCTGGTTTGCCAACTGGGAGTTGGCGCAGATGACGAAGTACGGGATGCCCGGCGTCTACACTCATGCGTTCATGGACGGTTGGTCGCCGGGGTACCTCGGATCGGTGGCGTACAATCACAACGGGCTCATGAAGATGTATGAGACCCAGTCGGGGCGGGATCTCGATACTGCCGTCACCACCCCGGCCAAGAAGGACTCGACCAAGGCCAAGGCGGATTCAACGAAGAAACCCCAACCTGCGGCGCCGATTCCCGCGCCGGGCGGCCTGGTGCCGAGTGGCGTGGGCGGAGCCCAGGAACGGGAGTGGTATCGCGGCATCCCGATCGGGGTCGAGGACTCGGCCAAGTTCACCCGGCGGGCCAACGCCAACTACATGCAGACCGGGGTGCTCTCGGCGCTCCAGCTCGCGTCGATGTTCCCGGCCACCATCCTCGAGAACTTTTACGTCAAGACCCGGAACTCGATTGAAGAGGGCAAGACCAAAGCCCCCTACGGCTACGTCATTCCAGTCCAGCGCGACATGACCAAGGCCGCCGAGCTGGTCAACATCCTCCGGATCCAACGGATCGAGATCGGGCAGGCCAAGCAGTCGTTCAAGATCGACACCGTCACCTATCCGGCCGGATCGTACGTCATCAAACGCGATCAGCCGTACGGCCGGCTCGCCAAGAATCTGCTCGAGAAGCAGCTCTATCCTGACGCCCGGCTCAACACGTACGACGACAGTGGCTGGACCATGGGGCTCGCCATGAATGTCGACGTGGTCGAAGTCGCCGATTCGTCGATTCTCAAAGTCCCGGTCACGCCAGTCACGGTCGCCACGCCGAAGGGCACGACGACCGGGAAAGGCACCGCCGGGATGGCCGTTGCCCATCTCGGCTCCAACAACATGATCAGCTTCCGGTACCGGCTGAAGCAGATTCCGATGAAGATCGCCGAGAAGAGCTTCAAGGCCGGCGGCACCGAGTTTCCGGCCGGCTCGTTCGTGATCAGCGACATGACCAACGCCACCGCGGTACGGGCCGCCGCGGAGGAGCTCGGACTCACCGGCGCCGCGCTCGACTCGCTGCCGGCCGTACCGATGCATGACGCCGAGTTGCCCCGGATCGCGATCTATTCACAGTGGACCGGCACCCAGAACTTGGGATGGTACCGGCTCACGTTCGACAAGTTCGGGATTCCGTTCGACCTGATCTACAAGGAACAGGTCGAACAAGGCAACCTCCGGGCCCGCTACGACGTGATCCTGGCAGCCGAGCAGAATCTCAGCCGCCAAACCGTGCTCCAGCCGCCCGGCGAGCGCGTCGTATCCTATCAGAAGAGCGACAAGTACCAATTCCTCGGCATGTACGGCGAGAGCGCCGACATTACCGGTGGTTTTCGGCAGAAGGGCGTCGATGCCTTCGGGAGTTTCCTCGAGGCTGGGGGGACGCTGATCGCGGTCGGAGACGCCGCCCGGTTGCCGATCGAGTTCGGCTGGGCCGGCACGGTCGAAAAGGCCAACGTGAACGGGCTCCGAGCCCAGCGGCCCCTGGTGCAGGGCGAGATCGTCCGGACGGAGCACCCGGTCTTCTACGGCTACGCCGGCAAGACGATCCCGATCAAGTACGTCGGCGGCCAGCCGTTTCGGGTCGGGGTGGCCGACGAAGGCAACGTGCTGGCGCGGTACGTGGGCGGGAACGCCTCGGTGTTGTCGGGCCTGATGGTCGGGGCCGACTCGCTGAAACAGCGGCCGTTTGCGGTCGATATTCCGCGGGCCTATCACGGATTCGGACGGGTGATCCTGTTCTCGAACAATCCGATCTACCGATGGCAGAACCATGGGGAATTCAACATGATCTTCAACTCGCTGCTCAATTGGAACGACATCGTGAGGAAGCCGGAATGACGCCAAGACTTTGGTTGATCGCCGCCGCGGGCCTGGTCGGATCGATCGCCCACGCCCAAACCCCGGCCCGGCCCCGGCCCGGCCAGCCTGTCATGCTCGTGACCGGCGCGACCAACGGACTCGGCCGTGAGGTAGCGATCCGGCTCGCGGCCGGGGGCGCTCATGTCATCGTCCATGGCCGGGATTCGGCCCGCGGGGCCGAGGTCCTCCGAGAGATCGAGCAGGCCGGCAAGGGCAGCGCCCGGTTCTATGCTGCCGACTTCTCTTCAGAGAGCCAGATCCGGCAATTCGCCGAGGCCATCCTTCGGGATTACCGCCGGTTGGACGTCCTCGTCAACAACGCCGGCATCGGGACCGTACCGGTGGATCGGGAGCTCACGACCGACGGGCATGAAATCCGATTCCAGGTGAACTACCTCTCGGGCTTCCTGCTCACTCGGTTGTTGCTGCCCCGGCTCCTGGCGAGCGCGCCGTCCCGGATCGTCAACGTCTCCTCCCTCTCGGCAGCGACGATCGACTTCGACGACGTGATGATCGCCAAGAATTTCAGCCCGATGCGAGCCTACGGCCAAAGCAAACTGGCCCAAGTGATGTACACCATCGATCTGGCCGAGGAACTCAAGGACAAAGGGATCACGGTCAACGCACTCCATCCGGCCACCCTGATGCCGACTGGGATGGTGGCCAAAGCCGGCTATCCGGTCCAGTCGACGATCGACGAGGGCGCCAAGGCCGTGCTGCAACTGGTCCTGGCGCCGGACCTCGGCACCGGGCAGTTCTTCATCGGCCTGAAACCGGGTCAAGCGCACAAACAGGCTTACGACGCCGACGCGCGGGCCAAACTCAAGGCGGTCAGCGAACAGCTGACCGGCGTCCGATGACCGCCGTCGCGTTCCTCGGCACCGGACTCCTTGGGAGCGCGTTCGTCGAAGCCGCCCTGCAACGCGGCGACCACGTCACCGTGTGGAATCGCTCCCTGGACAAGGCGCGAGCGCTCGAGACGTTCGGCGCCCGGGTGGCCGCCACCCCGGCGGACGCGGTGCGCGGCGCCGAGCGGGTCCATCTGGTACTAAAAGACGACCTCGTCGTCGACCAGGTCGTCGAACAATTACGCCCCGGCCTCGAGGCGCTCGCGGTCGTTATCGACCACACCACCACCCAGCCCGCCTTGACCGCCGAGCGGGTTCGGCGGCTGAATGCGGCCGGGGTCCGCTTCCTCCACTGCCCCGTCTTCATCGGGCCGGCCATGGCCCGGAAAGCGCAAGGGACCATCCTCGTTTCCGGACCCGCCGCGCTGTTCGAACTGGTGAAAGACGCTCTTCAAGTGCAAGCCGCCCGGGTCGAGTACCTGGGCGAGCGGCCCGACTTGGCCGCGATTCAGAAGCTTTGTGGCAATGCGTTTCTCCTGGGCGTGGCGGCACTCGTGGCCGATGTGTTCGCGATCGGGCGCGGGGCCGGGCTCGATCCGCTCGACACGTTGAAACCGCTCGAGATCGTCAACCTCGGCGCGGTCGTGGCCGGGCGCGGCAAGAACATGGCGGCGGGCAATTTCACGCCGAGCTTCGAGTTGACGATGGCGCGAAAGGATATCCGGCTGATGATCGAAACGGCGGCCGCCTCGCCGCTGGCGGTGTTGCCGGGGATGGCCGCTCGGATGGACGAGCTCATCGCGGATGGTTACGGGGCGCTGGACGTCGGAGTCTTGGCCAAAGGCGTCGTCTGATGCGGGCCGCGCTGGCCGGGGCCGCACTGATACTTGCGGCAACGCGCCTCCCGGCGCAGCCGCCTCCGGACGTCACCGCGATCAAGGCCGCCCGGCTGATCGTCGGCGACGGCCGGGTCATCGAGGCGCCGGTCATCCTGATTCGCGGCGACCTCATCGTGGCCGTGGGGACCGCGGCCTCGACCGCGATCCCGAAGGGTGCCCGGGTCATCGACCTTGCCGGCCTCACCGTACTACCCGGACTGATCGACACTCATACCCACATCAATTCGGCCGATAGTGACGGCGGCGACTCCGCCGTGCTCAAGGAAACCGCGGCGCACGCGGCGATCTATGGCACGGTCAACGCCGCCCGGACCATCGCGGCCGGGTTTACGACCATTCGGGATGTCGGGGCCACCAACTTTGCCGACGTGGCGCTTCGAGACTTGGTGTCGCGCGGGGTCGTGCCAGGACCCCGGATGTTTGTCGCGGGGCCGTCACTCGGCATTATCGGCGGCCATGCCGACGTCAACGGATACAATCCGGCCATTCCGATTCCCGGCACCGGCGTGATGGTCACCGGGGTCGATGAGGTTCGGCGGACGATTCGGACCAACGTCAAGTTCGGTGCCGACCATATCAAGATCACCGCCACCGGCGGCATCTTGTCCCAGGGTGACGAGGTCAGTGCCTCCCAGTTTGCCGACGACGAGATTCGGGCGGCGGTCGAGGAAGCGGCCCGCCTGGGCCGGAAGGTCGCGGCGCACGCCCATGGGGCGAAGGGCATCATCACGGCCGTGACCGCCGGTGTGGCATCGATCGAACACGGGTCCCTGATCGACGACGAGGGGATTGCCTTAATGAAGGCCAAGGGCACTTACCTCGTCCCGACGCTGATCATTCTCGAGGAGATCGTCAAGCACGGTGCGGCCAAGGGCTATCCGGAGTATGCCATGGCCAAGGCCCGGCTGGTCGAGCCGGAGCGACGAGTCCGGCTCCGCAAGGCGTTTCAGGCCGGCGTCAAATTTTCGTTTGGAACCGATGCAACCAGCGACATCCACGGCCGGAACGCGGAAGAGTTTGCGCTCCTGGTCGAACAGCTCGGGGCGACGCCGGCCGAGGCCATTCGGATGGCCACGGTCCACGCGGCTGACTTGATCGGCATCGGTGATAAGGCCGGCACGGTGGAGGCCGGGAAGTGGGCTGACGTGATTGCCGTCTCGGGGAACCCGCTCGAGGATGTCCGCCGGCTCGAGCAGGTGGTGTTTGTGATGAAGGCCGGCGCGATCTTCAAGGGTCCCGGCCACTGAACGGCGGGTGACCAACCCCGCCAATCTTCCCGCATAGCCCACTTCCTTCCGTTGAGACCTCATGCTCCGATCGGATCGCCGATCGGAGCGATCCTCCCAGACCTTCGAGAATTGAGGCCGGCGCGGTTCTCCGATCACCGTCCGGCCGGCGAGGGGCAACGCGTAACTCGTGCCAGTGAACGCCCGGGTTGCGAATGACGGAGGCCGATCCAGGAATCGTGGTGGTCGAGCGACGAGTCGCGACGGACCGGTGGTTGGGCGCTACGGCGGTTCCGGGAGATGCTGTGATCCTGCCGAGAGAGCGCGCTGGGCGGGCGGGAGCGTGAAAGGGCGAGCCGGGAATCGGCAAGGCGCGTCGGGCGTGCAAGGTGGCGGCTTGGCAAAACGTTATGGTTCGGCCGGGAGTGCGGGTGGTGTTCCGGCTCGAGGCGAGAGTGACGCTCGGAAGATGGATTGGTCTTGCGGTCGATCAGGGAGGCGTGGTGTTGGGCCGGTGAGGCCGACTGGTGGACGATATTGCCCGTGCGGGATCGGTGAATGGCGGAGCTGTCGGGTCCCGAGGTCAAGCGGGGGACTGTTGCCGCGGACATTCAGCGGCTGGCCCCCAAGCTCTTATCCAACTCGCCCATGCGCTGGGAACCCGGCACGTTAGCCGGAAGACCGAAGCTGCCGATCTAGTTGGATAAGACGGTACCGCGGTATCACGCCCGGCGGTTCAGTTCCTGACCCACTTGGCGGTGCCGCGGAGGGGGGAACAATCCCGACCGGGTAGGCTGGGACGGGCCGGGTCAGGGTCTGGCGCGCCGGGCGATCGGGCCGTTGGAGGCGTAGGCGTCGTTGAACCGTCCGGACCTTGGCGGCGGGAGCCGGGCGGGAGCCCCACGAGCGGATGATGGGTACGATATCCGGGC
>JANMHX010000054.1:0-33439 GCA_031375485.1 Gemmatimonadota bacterium
GCCGTGGTGGCGGCGGGAATAGCCGCGGACCCAGCGGTCTGATTCAGGAAGCGGCCGGGAGCCGAGCGGTGCGGCGGATCAGGGCGAGGTACATGGCTTCGACCTTGGCCCGGGCCCAGGGGGTGCGGCGCAGGAACGCCAGGCTCGACGCCACACTCGGGTTCGTGGTGAAACAGGCGACCTTGACCTCCCGGCCCATCCGCTCCCAGCCGACCCGCGCGACGAGCTCGTCGAGCATTTGGTGGAGCGTGATCCCGTGGAGCGGGTTGTTGGGATGGTCGTTCGGCGCGGCCATGGGTTCTGGAAATAACCCTAACGCCCGTCGGCCAATCGGCCGAGCGCGGCGAGAATCATCTCATTGGTGGGCCGGATCTTGTAGTTGACCTCGGTGAACTTCCACCGGACGATCCCCTTCTTGTCGATGACGTAGGTCGTCGGGTGGGGGAGACCCTTGCTGGCCGGATTGAGGAGTCCGTAGCGGTCAATGACTCGGTGGTCCGCGTCCGACAACATCGTGTACGTCGGGGCTCGGCCGTCGGCCTTCGCAATCACATTCGCCATCATGTCGAGCTGGTCTTTGTTGTCGATCGACAGCGCCACGATTTCCGTGTCGCCCTTCCGGTCCGGTCCAAGCAGGTCTCTCAGCTCCCCGAGCTGACGGCCGCAATAGGGTCACCAGTGCCCTCGGTAGAACACCAGGATCACGTTCTTGGTACCCCGATAGCCGGACAGGGTCTTCACCGACCCATCCCGGGCGGCGAGTGTGAAGTCGGGGGCCTCGGCCCCAACTGCCACCCGGGTCGTGTCGGTTGGCGGGTAGCTGCCTTCGTCCTTTGGCCCGAGCCGGCGTTCCTGTCCGTGGACCGACGAGGCCACGACCAGGAGGCTGGTTGCCATGACTACCGTGAATCGCATCGGCCCTCCGTGAGGATGGAATTGTTCAATGAAAGTAGTCGATCGGGTCGACCAAGACGACATCGGTCCGCTGCCGCAGCGCCTTCAAGAACCAGACTTTGTGCCCAGCGCCATACGTGATCAGCACCCGTTTGCCCTGGCCGGCCACCCGGTCCAATGCCTGGGCGATATTGGCGAAGTGGGCTCGGTTGATGACGTCCCACCCGCCGGTGCCCAACTCGTTGCCTAACACCGACTGGTAGACGTCGAGATAGATCGATTCGGCCCGGTCCCAGCCGTCGGTATGGATCCACCGGGGGTCGTCGACCGCACCGCCGGCCTGGATCGCACTATCGGACCTAGCCTGGGCCGCCAGATACCGGGCCCACTCGGAGGCTCGGGCCGGGTCTTTCTCGATCCGGGCTAGCGCGGCCCGCCGGAACTTATCCATCGGCGCGTTCCACCCAGCGGTCGGCACGATCTCGAACGGCAGGCGCCGGCTCAACGGAAACAAGACGTCGACATACTCGGGGAAACGGCTGACCCGCGGTTCGACGATCGTGCCGGTCTCCTGAAACTCGCGCCGAGCCTGCTCGAACCGGTTGGGCGCGATCTCAGTCAGCACGAGATCGGGCCTGAACGCCTCGATCGCCGAGCGGAGGACGTCGAGACCGAACCGGGTACTGGTCCGGTGATCTTGGTGGATCGTCCCAATCATCAAGACCGGGGTCTTGGCCGTGCCCCGCGAGGGCGGCGGAGGTGGAGCGGCCTCCAGCACCGTCACGGTGCCGCCGTCTTCGGCGGACACCAAAATCCGCCGCCCGTCCGGGTGGGCCCGGACGACGATCGGCTTCCGGCCAACCGGTAGCGACCCCACCACTCGGCGCGCGGCCACGTCGAGGATCGACACCGTGCTCCCCCCGGCGTTGATGATGACGGCAAACCGGCCGTCTCCCGTCATGGCCATCGAGAACGGCCGGGGGCCGACGCCGGTCACCCGGGTCTCGATCCGGTACGACGCCGTGTTGAGGTAGACGATTTCGTTCGACCCGCCGCAGGCCACCAGATACGACACCCCATCGGCGGTAAGCGCGCCGCCTTCAGGGAGCGGGCAGACCGCGACGGTCGCGGCGGCCTCCCGGTTGAGCAGATCGATGACCGACACCGACCCATCGGTCCGATTGGGCACGAAGGCCAGCACCCCGTCCGCCGTGACGTCGGCGGGGTAGGGCCGCTTCCCGGTCGGAAAGGTCGATCGGACATGGCCGGCCTTGAGGTCCACGACTGAGAGCGTATCGGCGAACTCACTCACCAGGTACCCCACGGAATCGGTCCGGGGCGCAAAGAGCGACGGCCCCTTGCCGACCGTCTCGGGTTGCTTCGGATTGGACAGGCGAATCAGCTGGTTGCCTTGGAATTGGGTGACCAACCAGTCCGACCCGACCGGCGCGAGGTCGAGCGGCGTGGTGCCGGCCGGCAGTCGTCTAACGACCCGGCGCCGGGCCAAGTCGACCACCGCCACCTGGTTGTCCCCGCTCAGGGCCACAAACGCGAGCCGCCCATCGGCCGAAAATCGAATCCCGTGCGGCGCCCGGCCCACCGCGATTGTGCCCACCACCCGCACCCCGGTGGTGTCCCCGCCCTGGATCACCACCAGAGAACCGCAAAGCACCGCCCACAGCACCGACATTCTAGGTCCTTTGATCCCCGAACCTCGGATCGGCCAAGGCCCGATCGTGCATCCGGCCAAGTGCCAGTTGCGCCACCAGGGCCCCAATCAACGCCAGGAACATGTCCCACTGGGTGTCCCAGACATCCCCCTGCGTCCCCAGAAACGCCTCGGCCGAATCACCGCCCAGCAGGGCGGCCCACCACTCGACGAACTCGTAGCACGCGCTGAACGCGAGGCACACTGCTGTTACCAGGACAAACAACCAGCGCCCCTGCCTGAGCGGTGAGGTCCGAAGCAGAATTTCCCGAACCAGGATCGCCGGCACGAACCCCTGCGCAAAGTGGCCGAGTCGGTCGTAGTGGTTCCGGGCCAACCCCAACAGATCCTGGACCCAGAAGCCGAGCGGAACGTTGGCATAGGTGTAGTGGCCGCCGACCATCAGGATCACCGCGTGGACCGCGAGCAACCCGTAAACCAGTGGAGTGAGCGGAAACCGCCGGGCGGTGGCGAGCAGGATCGGCGCGCCGATCAGGACCGGGAAGATCTCGAGCCACCAGGTGGTCCGATCGACGGGCCGGAATCCGGACCACGCCAGCACCAGGGTTACCCCGGCCACCAACACCAGGGGCAACCGGTGCGGACGCGTCATCACTAGAAGAACAGGAAGCTCGGCGGCGCCATCCCGTTTTTCCGGAAATTCGCCACCATCTGGCCGGCGGTCCACATGGTGTGCTGGTTGAGTTCATCCCAGACCTGCCACCGCGGAATCATCGTGCCGAAGAACTTGACCTGAATGTCCCGGTCGGCGTCGGTCTGTTCGGCCAGCATCTGGTCGAGTGTGTCATACCGTTCGGTAATGTACTTCTTGAGGTCGGCCCGGCTGTTGAGGACCTGGGCCGTATCGGCGTCGGCGTACGGTCGCCCCAGGAGGAACCCGTTGGCGATGAACATGTTGGCCGACACGATATGGTGCACCTGCTCCGAAAACGACCGCTGGACCGGCGTGGCCCGGTCGCGGTAGAGCCGCTCCGGCATCGAATCGGCAAAGCTCAGCAGCAGCTTCCGCTGGGCCTTGAGGGCGTTTTGCTGGACCGCCCGGTATTCCTTGGCCATGGCGAACTTGGCCGGCCCGGTTTCCGGCGGTTTGGGCTGGGCCAGCAACGGCGAAGCAACGGCGAGCAGCAGGCCGAGAGCCGGAATCGAAACAGAGCGCATGGGGAGTCCTCGTGGAATGGATGCTGAAGATAGCGGGCTGACTACTCTACGACCGGGGCCCGGACCCGGTTCCACCAAGCTCCAGCCGGCACCCGAACGCCTCGCCCAAACCACGCCTCAGCCCTCCGGAGAAGACCCCGGAGCGGCGTAGCCGCGAGTCGAAGCCAAAGCCGGTGGTACCATTTGGAGTAGTCACGGTTGTACGGGCACACCCGGATACAAATCGAACAGTCGGTGTTCTGGTTGACCCAGAAACCGAAACACTTCGCGGCGTTGACCGTCCACTTCGTCACTCCGGCCAGATTCGACCGATCGTAGCGGGCCGCCGACGGCGGGTCATGGGGAATGGCCTTCACCGGGCAGGCATCGGCGCACCGGCGGCATTGGTCGCAAAACTGTTTGACGCCGAAGGTCCGCGGCCCGTCGGCCACCAGCGGCAAGTCGGTGAACACCTTCCCGAACCGGACCCGGGGCCCAAACTCCGGCGTGATCAATAGCCCATGGCGGCCGTACTCGCCGAGCCCCGCTTGGATGGCCATCGGGATCACTAACCCGGTGTCGTTCATGCTGGCATAGGCCCGGTAGCCGAGGTTCCGAATGTACTGGGCCAAGGCAATCAAGGTGGTGGCGTCCCGCGAATAGGCGAGGCCGGTGGCCGCGCCGGCCAGGGCCGATGGCACCGTCTCGGTCAGCGCGTAATCCATGCTCTTTCCGATCACGATCACGTTCGGGAGGTCCGAAGGCAGTTCGTTCGGGATCGCGTCGTGAATCGCCCGCCGGTAGGTGTGGGTGTAGATCCACCGCGCGTCGAACCGGGCCACGCCCACCAGGTCGGCGCCGAACGACCTCGCGATCCGTTTTACCTCGCTCGTCATCGCCGCGGGGTTGTCGACCGGAAGTGGTTGGTCGCTGCCGGGTCGATGGGCCGTGAAGAGGTCGGTAAAGCCCTCGTGACGGCCGTCGTCGCGCTTCAGATCCGCAAACACATCCGCGATATGCCAGGAGGCGTTCCGATAGGCATAATCCCACACGGTGAAGCCCTCGACGGCGCGGGCCTTCGCCCCGGACATGAAATAGCCCTCGTAGAATCCGCGGGCTTTGGGTCCGGTGACCTCGGGATCCCAATCGGACCGATTGAAGATATCGTCGCGCTGGTTGAAGCGGACGAAATCGGGCCCGATGACGATCCCGTCACCGAGCCCGGATTCGGAGGGCATGGTCGCGGTGGAGTCAGTTCAGGGCGTCAATGCCTGTTTCGGCGCCAACCGAGCGGCCCAGAGGCCGGTGTTGAAGTCGGTGAAGAGGACGTGGCCTTTCCAGGGCATCGCGTTCATTACGAACGCGGCGTTCGGCGTGTACCCCTTCGGATCGTAGGGCTTGAAGACCGCGATTTCCCGTCCTTGCTGGGCCAAGTTGCCCAACAACTGGCCCGACACGTCGACCAACCGGACCCCGCCCTCGTAGAAGGCCTGATACAGGATGTCGTCCTGGACGATGATGTCGTGGGAACCGAAGTCCTCGATTTCATACCGGCCGACGGCCTTCGGCTTCATCGGGTCGGTGAAGTCGACGATGTGCACCAGGCCGCCGGAGGTTTGGGGCACGCCGCCCGGCGTCGTCATCTCGTTCCGGTAGTTGGTACCGGCCCAGACGCGATTCGACCGGTTCATCTCTTCATCGCCGATGAAGAGATAGGTCTTGCCGGTCGACGCCTGAACGTACGGGAAGATCTCGTGGCCGCTGTTGACGTCGTAGACCGTAATCAGTTTGGGCTTTTCGATCGTGCCGCCGTACTTCCCGTTGCCGACGTCCACCACCACGGTGCCGGCGCCACCCTGCGCCGAGTAGGCGATGCCGTCGTGGACCCAAAGGTCGTGGAGCCGGGCGTTCGGATGCCGGTACTCGCTCACGTACTTCGGATTGTTGATGTCCCTGACGTCAATGATGATGTATTTCGCCCCGCCCGAGACCGCGAACAGGTAGTCGTTGGTGGCGAACATGTTGTGGACGCCGCCGGTGAGTTCCTGGTTGAACGTCGAGGCAATCTTCGGATGGGCCGGGTTGGCCAGATCGAGAATCACGACGCCATTGACCCGGTTCGAAGCCCCCTCTCGCGACAGGACCCCGTAGCGCCCGTCGGGCGACACCGTGACGTCGTTGATCGTCCGGGCGTCGATCTTCACCGAATCCGTCTTGACGATGTTGTTGAGGTCGGTGATGTCATAGATGAGGCCCCAGCCGTCGCCGCCCCAGGTGCCGACGAGGGCATAGTCGCGGCCGTCCTTCCCGGTCCACGGCCAGAGGTCGGAGGTGTGGGTGTTGGTGATGTTCCCCCGGCTGGTGATCACGATCGGCCGGCGGGCATCCCGCGTTTTCACCTCGATGGTACGCTCGGCAAAGTTGTTGCCGGACCGTGCGATCAGCGTGTAGCGGCCCGGGTAGTTGCCCGTGAAGAGCCCGAACTGAACGATGCCGGCGCCACCGGGCATGCCCGAAGGAGCTACCGTGTCGGCGGGCACATAGCTGTAGGACCAGGAAATCGGCGCGTCCGGCGCCGGCCGTCCGTCGGCACGGCGTGCCGTGGCGGTCAGCTCGACCACGTCACCGGTCCGGATCGTCGTGTCTCGAATCCCGATCGTGACGGTGGAGACTGGATTGGCCGCCACGGTATGGGTGACGGTGGCGGACTGGCCTTCCGCCTCGGCCGTAATCGTCACCGAGCCGGCGGCCACCGCCCGAACATTGCCGAACCGGTCGACCGTCGCCACGCCGGCGTTGGAGGTCCGCCAGGTCGGCGTGAGGCCGGGCCGCTCGCTGCCATCGGGATGGGTGCCCTTGACCGAGTGCGCCACCGTCGAGCCGGTATAGAGCCGGGTGGCCGCCGTCAGCATCTGGAGCTTGGCGATAACGGGCCAGGTGACCGTGACACCGATGTCGAGCTGGAGCGGCGCACACTCGGAGCCACCACAGGCGCCGGGTCGTTCGGCCACGGCCACCAGCGAGTGCTTCCCGGCCTGGAACGCGTGCACCATCCCGTCGCTATAGGCCACCGCCCGGCGGCCCGCGAAGACCCGGATCGTGGCGTCGCGGACTTCGCGGCCTTGGGCGTCGAGCGCCTTGACGACCAACCGCGCCGAGTCGCCCGCCCGCATGGCGAGCGCAGCGGGTTCGGCCACCAACTTGGCAACCGGGCCGGTCTGAGCCTCGAGCGGCAGGACGACGAGCAGGGTGGCGAGAATGGCGCGGCTGAACGAACGGATTAGCTTCATTGGAGCAGGTCCCCGGGCGAAAAATCGATGTTCAAGTTGTCACTGGATCCATGGAACGATGCCGATGAATAGCTTCATGCGCAAGGCGACCCTGGTTGCGGCGATGTTCGGCGCGGGCTCGTTAGCGGCCCAGGCGCCGGCCCCGGCCGCCCCCGCCGCCAACTATTGGGTGTATGTGGGCGCCGAATCGGCCGACGCGATCTACCGGATTCGGTTCGGACCCCAAGGCACGGTGGTGGAAAAGACCATCGCCATCGGGGAGTTGGCCGCCGAGATGGAAGGCCCCCATGGCCTGGTGATTTCGCATGACGGCAAGTACCTCCATATGACGACCGGCCACGGGTTCCCGGACGGCAAGTACTGGCGGTACGTCCTCGGCCCCGACACCCTGATGGGGCCGGGTACCCTGCTCGGGAATTTCCCGGCGTCGATCGACATCTCGCCCGACGGGCTCTATGCCATCTCCGCCAATTTCAACCTCCACGGCGACATGGTGCCGTCGTCCCAGTCGGTGATCTATACCCCGACCCAGACCGAGGTGGCGCGAGTGGTCACCTGCACGATGCCGCACGGGAGCCGGATCGACCCGAGTGGCCGGTTTCACTACTCCGGCTGCATGATGGACGACCAGTTGGTCGAGATCGATACCCGGACCTTTACCGTGTCGCGCCGCTTCTCGCTCGCCAAGGGTGCCGAGCGGCCTCTCGACAAGGCGGACCGCGGCGAAATGGGGGCCCATCTTCAAACCGCTGCCGTGCCCGGCAAGCCGGCCGTTGATCCCGCCGATGTCGGGTACCAGGGGATGCGTCACCAGATGAAGCCGAATTCGTGTTCGCCGACCTGGGCCCAGCCGTCGGCCGACGGCAAGAAGGTCTACGTCGCCTGCAACAAGAGTGACGAGATTCTCGAAATCGACCGCGACGGGTGGGCGGTGTCCCGCCGGTTCCAGACTGGGCGGGGGGTGTACAATCTCGCCGTCACGCCGAACGGGAAGCTGCTCGTGGCGACCTTGAAGCAGGGCGGTGGGTTCCAAGTGTTCGACCTCGGCGCCGGCGCCAGTGTCGCCCAATTCAAGAGCTCGACCACCGTGAGCCACGGCGTCGCGGTCAGCTCGGATTCTCGGTATGCCTTCGTGAGCAGCGAAGGGGTCGGGGCGGCCCCGGGCAAGGTCGATGTCTACGACCTCACGGCCCTCGCGAAGGTCGGGACCGTGGACGTTGGCCAGCAGGCCAGCGGGATCGCGTTCTGGAAGACGGAACCGGCCCACTAATATTCTCCTCATAAAATGAGGTGAATATCTTGCCTTTCTCGTCAGAGGAGTGCATATTATCTTCATAAAGTGAGGGGAATATGTACATCTGGGAGTGCCGAGGCTGGCCGAGATTCCGCTGGGACGCCGAGGCGCTGCTCGGGGCCTTGGCGTCCACCCGCCTGAAACAGGGCCGCCTTCTGGGCACCATGGTCCGGCTCGGCTTCGACCTCAAACGCGAGGCCCAACTCGCGTCGCTGACCGAGAACGTCATCAAGAGCTCTGAGATCGAGGGCGAGGTGCTCGAAGGGGCGGCGGTCCGATCGTCGATTGCCCGGCGGTTAGGCGTCGCCGAGGCGAGCGTGACGCCGGCCGACCGGCGGACCGAAGGAGTGGTCGAGATGATGCTCGACGCCACCGAGCGGTATGACGCGCCGCTCACGGCGAAACGGTTGTTCGGGTGGCACGCGGCGCTGTTTCCCACTGGCGATGCGGGGACTCGCCCCGTCCGGGTCGGTGTCTGGCGGAACGATGCCGATGGTCCGATGCAGGTGGTCTCGGGTCCGCTTGGGCGGGAGCGGGTCCACTACCAAGCCCCGCCGGCGCCGAAGGTGGCCGCCGAGATCCGGCGTTTCCTCGAGTGGTTCAATCGCCGGACCGAGCCCGAGGGATTGCTTCGCGCCGGCCTCGCCCACTTGTGGTTCGTGACCGTTCACCCGTTCGAGGATGGCAATGGCCGGATCGCCCGGGCCGTTGCCGATCAGGCGTTGGCACAGTCGGAAGGCTCCCCGCAGCGGTTCTACAGCATGTCGAGCCAGATTCGGAAAGAGCGGACCCAGTACTACGACCTGTTGGAGCGGACCCAGCGGAGTGGCCTCGACATCACCGAGTGGCTGATTTGGTTCCTTGCCTGCTTGTCGCGCGCCATCGATGGGGCCAACGTGGTCTCGGCCACGGTGCTCGCCAAGGCTGATTTCTGGGAACGCTCGGCCCGGGAGCCGTTCACGCCGCGTCAGAAACTGGTCTTGAACCGGTTTCTGGATGGGTTCGAGGGCAGCCTGACGGCCAAGAAATGGTCGGTGATCGGCAAGTGCTCGGTGCCGACGGCGCAGCGCGATCTCAATGACTTGGTCGAGCGGGGTGTGCTGCGGCGGAACCCTGGCGGGAGCAAGAACACGAGCTATAGTGTCTAGATGCCCAATAGCCAATCGTCCGCTCCAACAGCCGGGATTCGGGTCCCCCCTCCGATCGTCTATACGGTTCCGCTGATGGTGGGTCTGCTGATCCATCACTGGCACCCGATCAAGATTCTCCCGGTGGGCCTGGGCGCGTCGGTTGGGATCGGGGCTTTGCTGCTCGGGATGGTCTTGGTTCCCGCGGTGCTCAGTTTCCGTCGCGCCAAGACCAGCCCCAAACCGTGGAAGCCGACCACCGCTCTCGTCACCAACGGGCCCTATCGAATCACCAGGAACCCGATGTACCTCGGGTTCACCTTGCTCTATCTCGGCGTCTCGTTCTGGGTCAACACGGCCTGGCCCGTCGTCTTCCTGCCTCTCATTCTCGTCGTCATGCAACGGGCGGTCATCGCTCGCGAAGAGGCCTACCTCGAGACGCTCTTCGGCGACGAATACCGCGCCTACCGGCTCCGGGTCCGGCGATGGCTCTGACGCCTCGAAAACGGTAGCTTCGATTCACTCCTGTCCCAATGAGGTACTGATGTCTCTCCGCACCGCGATCTCCAGCGCCGCGACCATCGTCGTCCTCGCCGCCATGCCGGTCTCGGCTCAATCGCGGCCCAACGCAGCCGCCAATCCCGAGGTCCTCGGTGCCGCGCGGCTCTTCTCGGCCTGGATGGAAGGGCAGATTGCCTATCGCGGGCTTCCGGGCATCGTGGTCGGGGTCGTGGCCGACCAAGAGTTGGTCTGGACCGCGGGGTTCGGGTATGCCGACACCCAGGCCAAGCGTCCGATGACGGCCGCCACCAAGTTTCGGATGGCTTCCCACAGCAAGCTCTTCACCGCCACTGCGATCATGCAGCTCCGCGAGCAGGGGAAGCTCGGCCTCGACGATCCGGTCGCCAAGTATCTGCCGTGGTTTCGCGTCAAACCGGCGGATCCCGGCGATTCGCCGATTACCATCGAGGAACTGCTGACCCACAGCTCCGGCCTCCCCCGCGAGGCCGGCCCGCACTGGACCACCTACGAGTTCCCGACCCAGGATGAGCTTCGGGCCTTGATCACCGAGCGGCAGGCCGCCTTCTCGCCCGAAGTCCGCTGGAAGTATTCGAATCTCGCCTACTCCCTGGCGGGGATGATCGTGGAGACGGTGAGCGGTGAGAAATGGGCCGACTACGTCCAGAAGCACATCTACGAGCCGTTAGGCATGACCGCGTCGAGTGTCGACCGAAACGACCCCGGCTTGGCGGTCGGGTATGGCCGCCGGATGCCGGACGGATCCCGGGTCGTCATGCCGTTCGTCGACGCCCGCGGGATGGCCTCGGCCACCGGGATCACCTCGACGGTCGAAGACATGGCCAAGTTCGTCTCGGCCCAGTTCCGCACCGGGCCGATGGGCGGCCGCCAGATCGTCGGCACCGGGTCGCTCCGGGAAATGCACCGGGTCCGGGTGCTCGAGAACAATTGGACTCAGGGCAACGCGATCGGATTCGCGGTGAACCGGATTCGGGACCAGACCTACGTCGGCCACGGCGGCGGGTATCCGGGTTACACCACCCAGACCCTGATCCAACTCGACAGCAAGGTCGGGGTGATCGTGCTGACCAACACCAACGACTCGAATCCGTTCGACATCGCGATGCAGTTGATGAGCACGGTGGGCGAGGCGGTGGCGAAGGCGACGGCCACCGTGCCCCAGGTCGTGGCGTGGGATCCGTCGTGGGCCCGGTTCGCGGGACGATACAGCGGGCGCGGGGGTGATTCTCAGGTGGTGCTCCTGAACGAGCGGCTGGTGATCATCACCCCGAACGGACCGAACCTCGACAACCCGATTCGGCTCGAGCCGCTCGGGAACGGGTTGTTCCGGTACGTCGCTCCGGTGGGGGGCGGGCCGGTCGGCGAGGTGGTGCGGTTCGTCGAAGAGGGCGGCCGGGTCGTCCGGATGATTACCGGTGACTCGTACGTGGACCGGGTCCGATGAGGGGGGCAACCGCGGCAGCCTTCGTCGGCCTGCTTGCTGCGGCCATCGGATGTGCGCAGAAGCCGATCCCGGTCACCGCGGACGCCGACGCGAAGCCGAAGGTCACGCCGGGCTGGCAGTGGTCGACCGATAGCGTTCGGAAGGTGGTCGGCGCCGTCCGGGCGGGGAAGAGTCTCAAACCGAAGGTCTGGCCGAACGGCGCCAAAGTGGCCGTGCTGCTCTCATTCGACGTCGACAACGAAACCATCCCGATTCGGTTCGGCGAGCCCACGGTCGGCGCGTTGTCGCAGGCACAGTACGGCGCCCGGGTCGGGCTTGGGCGGATTCTCGACCTGCTCGACCGGAACCAGATCCCGGCCACGTTCTTCATTCCGGCCGTGAGCCTGATGATCACGCCTGAGATGGCGGACCAGATCAAGAAGGCCGGGGTTCACGAGTTCGCGGTGCACGGATGGATTCACGAGCTCAATACGACGCTGCCGGGTGACATCGAGAAGGAACTCGTCCAGCGGGCCATCGATACCCTCACCAAACTGACCGGTTCCAAGCCGGTGGGCTATCGGGCGCCGTCCTGGAACATGAGCCCCAACACGATGCGGATCGTCCAGGAGCTCGGCTTCCTCTACGAGAGTTCCCTGATGGCCGACGACGTGCCCTACGAGTTGGTGGCGGACGGGAAGCCGACCGGGGTCGTGGAGCTGCCGGTCGAGTGGATCAAGGACGACGCCCCGCTTTACGATCCTCGGGGCAACGCCTACAGCCCGCCGCGTGAAGTGGCCCAAGTGTGGATCGACGAGTTCGACCGGGCCTATGCCGAGGGCGGGATGTTCTTGCTCACGATGCACCCCCATATCAGCGGGCATGGGTCGCGGATGGTGGCGCTCGAACTGCTGGTGGAACACATCAAGAAACGGACGAGGGTTTGGTTTGGAACCCACCGGGCCGCCGCCGAGTGGGTGAAGGCGGAACATTAGGTCGAGAGAGTGTTCCGCCTCAGGATATCGGCCCGGCCTAGGTGTTGTTGATGAAGACGTTGTTCACAGTCGTTCGGCCAAGCGCTGCATTGGGGTCGTGAAGCCGAGCGCCGTATGCGGGCGCTCGGTATTGGAGTACCGCAACCACTCCGGGAGGAAGCGGGCCCGGACCAACGACGTGGGATAGGCCGCCGCATACGCCCACCGCTTGAGGCAAGTCCGGATAAACCGCTCGGCTTTGCCGTTGGTCCGCGGCGTGTACGGCCGGGTCCAGAGGTGGCGGACCTTGAGCTGGCGGCGGAGGGCCTGGAAGCGGTGACTGCGGTAGCCCCCGCCATTGTCCGTCATGAGCGCGCGCCGCGTGATGCCCTGCCGGGCAAACCACGCCGTAGCCTGCTGAAGAAACGCCGCCGTGCTCACCGTCGTTTCGTCGGGGAAGAGCGCGGCGTACGCCAGTCGGCTCGCATCATCGATCGCGATGTGGAGGTACTCCCAGCCCAGGCCCCGGGTGCGCCGGCGTCGATCGCCGTGGATCCGATGGCCCACGCGCCCAATCCGGCCCAGCTTTTTGATGTCCAGGTGAATCAGCGCCCCGGGTCGGCGGCGTTCATAGCGGATGACCGGGGGCTTCGGCGTCAGGGGCCCGAGCCGGGCGAAGCCCAAGCGACGCTGGACGCCGACCACCGTGGGCACCGGCAGCCCGAGGACCTCCGCGATCCGGAGGGAACTGTAGCGTTGCTTCCGAAGTCGCAGGATCTGCCGCCGCCGGCACCGCGGCAAGGCCCGGGGGGAACGGTGCGGCCGGCTGGAGCGATCGGCGAGGCCGGCCACCCCCTCCGCTTGATACCGGCGCCACCACCGCCAGACCGTCGTTGTGCTGAGATGGGGGCCCGGGCGACCTGCGCCACCGGCTCCCCCCCGGCCACCCGCTGGATCATGCCCTCCCGCCCCAACGGCGTGAGGCGTGCTAACTTATGCTGGTTCACTGAGTCCTCTGGCGTTTGCCGGTTAGGTGTTCTCGACAAACCCCATCATGCAGCGCTACGGCTCAGTGAACAATCTCCTCATCAATTACAGCTAGAACCTCACTCGGAAGCCAAGCCCAACCGCACGATCAAGGCTTCGGACCGTCAGGCTCCGCCAGCGCTCGGGTGCCGCCAGCGCTCCAATGCCGCTGCCCACGACTGGGAGCAGGATCGCGAGCGCAAGGTCGTCGTAATCGTCGGTCGGCGCGATGCGCACTTTGATGGCGGCGGCCGCGATGCCGGCCACGCCGCCCAAGACTGCCCAAAGGGGCCGGTCCCGGCCCCGCCCGACTTCGAGTTTGCTCAGGCCGGTGCGACTGAACTGCTGCGGGCCCCCTTGGGTCGCGACCGTCACCGAGTCGGCGCTCCATCGAACTAGCCACCCGGTGACTGAACCGCCGGGGATCATCGGCCCGGTGAGCCGAATGGTCGCGCCCTGAGCGGCGCCGACCCCAAGCGGGTCGATCCGTTGGGCGGCGGCGGGGGCCGCCATGGATCCAATCAGAAGGGCGCCGAGCGCCAGGGGCCGAATGCGAGTGTTCACTGAGTTGTCTCCACCGAAGGAGGAATCACCAGCGACGGTGCGTCAAGATGGGTTCCGGCCATGATCCGGCTCTGCCCTGGGCGTGACTTCGGACCTGGCGATGAGGTCCACTTCATCTCCCGCCTCGAGCATCAGGCGGATCCGCTCGCCGAGGTCCCGGGCGGCTTCGAGGTCGGGGGTAATGTCATCGGGCTTCCCAACCCCGGCCGACAGGCGGAGGAGGCCGATTCGCAAGCCTTCCAGCGCGGTGAGGGCGTTGGTCAGCCGCTGCCGGACTCGCTTCCGGGTGGCTTCCAGGTCGCCGATCAGCGCTTGGCGCCGCTCGTTGTTCTCTCCCAGTTGGGGCGATCCTCCCCGCGGGGTGGCGCCGGCTTGGGCGAGGGCCGCCAGGAGTTCCTCTTCTCGCCGGCGAAGGCCTTGGGCTGCCGCGTCGAGGCGGGTGACCAGATCGGGGAGATCGGCCAGCCGTTCCCGAAACGGTTTCGGTAGCGCGCTGAACAAGCCGGTGGCCGCATGGTGGAGCACCACCTCGGTCGGCTCGGACAGGGGAGCGGCGCGGTGATGCGACCTGGCACCGAGTGAGCCGATGCGAACGGCCACTCGGAGCAGCCCTCGTCGGAGGGCTCCGAGGCGCCGCCCGCCGGCCATGATCTCATGAATCAGCCACCGGCCCAACAAGATCGGCCCTGCCACCAGGGCCAGATCCAGCACGGACTCAATCGGAGCAGCAACGTCCCAGCCGCCTTGTTCTATCATCCCCACTAAGCAAGCTCCGACGCCGATGGCCGCGAGCAACCACCGTCGTTTGCGGCCAGCCGGCCGTAGGGCGCTCCTCGTCGCCACCCAAGGGGCATTGATCAGTTCGCGGGGCTTGAAGCCTTCTCGGAGGACTCGGCGAACCTGCCACGCCACCGAACCGACTCTCAATGCCAATAGACTCGCTACGACCGTCAACACCGCGTACTTGAGGAGTTCCTGAAAAATTGAATCGAAATCGTTGCTCCCGAAGTTGGCCGCGATGAGAACCAAGACGGTGAGGAGGCCGAGGCCGCCGCCATCACCGATCAGTTCGTCGACTTCCCGGTGGAGGCGCCGAATGCTTTCTGGGACCTCGAGTGTGAGCGACTGGGCCGATCCGACCGCCTCAACCAATTCCTCGCCGGTCGGGAACCGGGCGCCGGGTGCCTTCTCGAGACAACGATCGATTGCGGCAGCGAGGCGCGGCGGAATCTCGGGCCGGAGCGTCGCCACTGGAACTGGAGGCTCCGAGAGATGGGCCGACATGATGGCGGCGGCCGTGCGCCCGTCGAACGGAGTCCGCCCCGCGAGCATCTGGAAGGCGGTGATGCCGAGTGAATAGATGTCACTTCGACCGTCCACCGGATCGCCCGCGGCTTGCTCGGGACTCATGTACCGGATCGTCCCGACGATCTCGCCTTGGTTGGTCACACCGGGCGCGTCGAGCGGCTTGGCGATTCCGAAATCGGTGACCAGAGCTCGGCCGGTAAGGTCCTCAATCAGGATATTGTCCGGCTTGACGTCGCGATGGACGATCCCTTGTCGGTGCGCGTAGGAGAGCGCCCAGCCGATCTCCTTGAGGATCCGAATGGCGGGCTCGATGTCCAAAGGCCCGACCCGAGCAATCCGGTCGGCCAGCGATTCTCCCTGTACGAAACCCATCACGAAGAACACCAGCTCGCCGTGATCCTCGACCGAGTGGATCGGGACGATGTTGGGGTGGGAAAGGCGGGCCGCGGTCTGCGCCTCTCGGACGAACCGCTGGCGCAACCTGGGGATCAGGGCGAGGTCCGTCGGAAGCACCTTGATGGCCACCGGTCGGTCGAGGGCAATATCCCGAGCCAGGAAGACCGCGCCCATGCCGCCGCGGCCGATCTCCCGTTCGACGAGGAACCGTCCCTGGGTGGCGAGTTGCAGGGCGGCGAACTCACGGCTTGGAGCCGGCGCGGTCAAGGCCGAACCTCGATCCACACCGGCTCGGCTTCCTTGTAGACATAGCTGCCGATTACCGGAAACCGGCCGACCGGGAGCTCCCCTGCCGCGATCCGGAACACCATCTCCTTGGTCTCCTTCGGCGCAAAGGCGGACTCGCACTGGTAGAAACCGATGAAACTGTTCGGACCACGATCCCGCGGCAGTCGGATCACGAAGCCGAACGAGATGGCGTAGAAGGCGGCGGACGAGATCGTCGCACCGGGCGCCGTCGTCGCCATCGGGGCAAACCGACTCGGGCAGTCCCCCCTTAGACGGACCGGCACCGCCAAGCTGTCGTCGCTCCGATTGGTGGCCCGGACGACCAGTCGGATGGTGTCGACTTCTGCTTTCGAAAACGATTGGGGCTCTACCACCGACTCGACGAACAACGCCCCCGGCATCGGTCTGACCCGCCGGTCGTGGCATCCGGTGGCGGCAAGGACGCAGAGGAGCCGAAGAGCTAGTCTCATCGAACGACCTCGACCCGAATCGGCGTTGCGTTCTTCCAGGAGTAGCTCCCGATGGCCTCGAACGATCCCGGGCCGGGCGTGTCGAGCCAAACCGTGTCGGTCCTTACTTCACCCGGCCCAAACGCGACGCGGCAGCCCTCCGGTGCCTGTTTGTGTCTGTTGTCGCTGCCCGAGTCGGGAGGAACCGCTCGGAGGGTAGCCGAAAAGGAGGCGCCCCAGACGTCCCCTGAGGCGAGAACGGCGACTTCGCCGTGTCCCTCACACCCGAGGTTGAACATGGGATAGCGGACCGGAACACTGATCGTCCCTACACCGGTGTTGGCGGCCGCGACGATCACCCCGATGGAGTCGCCAACGGCGACCCGAGCGGATATCACCGTCGCCGACACCTCGAAGGTTGAAGGCATTGCCGGTGGCCGGGGGTGGCGGGTAGTACACCCCAGCAGCAGGACCGCCGCGCTTGCCGACCAGCATCCGAATCTTGGTGGCAAAGCCGGTTGTTTCACGGGGTGACCTCCAGGCGAACCACCAGCGGGGTCTCCGGTTCCGGACCAACAGACCGGGTAACGTACGTGCCAGGTAGCCCGCCCGCCATTCCCGGCCCTTCGGGGTTGATGACCGCGCCTCCCCGGGATCCTCCGCCGACCCGGGTCCAGGATGGCCCCGGCATGGGTTTTACCACCTGCCTAACGCAATTCGGGCGGCAACTTGAAGGCCCGTTTTGGCGCGGGCGTCGAGGAGGGGAAGCACCGAAAACGCCATCGCCCACTGCCGCCCAGCGTGGCGCCGGGCCGCCCGTTCGACGGTGACGAGGTCGATGATGGCCGTGGTCCCGATCACGCCCGCCGCGACCGCCGCCAGCTGGAGGCCGGACCCCAAGTCTTTCCCGGCCGCCACCGCCATCAAGCCGCCTCCAAGGCCCAAGCGCATCAGGAACAGGCCTCGGCTCCCGGACACGAAGTGGCCAACCGCCGGTCCGACCACCGCGCCGGCGGCGATCAGGGCGACCGCTCCAATTTCCAGGTTGTCATTGCCCGGGTTTCGCGTGCGGTTTGCCAGCAGGATACCGCCGATGGCTGCAGGAGCGATGGTACTCGCCAGCGAAATCGCGAGGGCCCTGCCGGCATGGTACGATGCCGAATCCTGTGCCATTAGCGGCCCCGGCTGCCCGGTCCAACCCAGCAGCGTGCCGATCATGACCAAACCGCAGCTCCTCGGGTTCATCCTCACTCCTGGGTTGAGGTGCATTCATTTGCCCGCATTCAGGGGGCTCCGGATCGGTCCCCGCCGGGGCCAACCCTTGACTCGTGCCCTATGCCCAAGCATTCTCGACTCAACCCCTGACTTGGCCCTGCCTCACCAATGACTCCGCCTTCGGCGCCTGTCCTGCGTCTGCTCGGGAGCTTCTCCGCTGCCGGGGTTCCCGGCCTCGACCGAGTGGCGGAGCAGCCGAAGCGGCTCGCGCTGTTGGTCTACCTCCACCTTGCCCATCCCCGCGGCATGCATCAGCGGGACAAACTGTTGGCCCTGTTCTGGCCCGAGCTGGACGAAGCCCATGCCCGGAACTCGCTCAGCAAAGCCTTGCAGTTTCTCCGAACCCATACGATCGACGGCTCGGTCGAAACCCGGGGGGCTGCCGAGGTCGGCATTCCCGCCGGACGACTTGACACCGATGTCGTTCGATTCGAGGCCGCCCTGGCCGCCGGCAACCTCGAGGAGGCCTTGGCACTGTATCGCGGCGATCTCCTCGAGGGGTTCCACATCGGCAGCGCGGGGGAGTTCTCGGGGTGGCTCGACGGCGAACGGAACCGCTGTCGCCAGGCCGCAGTTGGAGCGGCCCGCGCCCAGAGCAAAATCCGGCTCGGCGCCGGCGAGCTGAGCCAGGCCACCTCATTGATTCGGTGGGCCTCGGCCCGGTCAATCGATGACGAGACCCTGGTCCGTGAGGACCTGACGATCCTGGGCCTCGCCGGCGATCGGGTCGGCGCGCTGGAGTTGTATCAGCGGTTTGTCCTTCATCTCAAGGCCGAGTTCGAGAGCGAGCCTTCGAGCCGAACGCGGGCGCTGATCGAGGACATCAAGAGCGGCGCGCTCTCGGCACCCGGGCTTAGTCGGGTCAAACCGGCCGGTTAGCGGCTAGCGGTCGTCGTCTTCCCCCTTGCCTCTGCCGCCCTCGGCCTTCTTGGCCACCGGACCTTCTTCGTTTCCTGGGTCGCCGACGATCGGGCCGGCCTGGCCAACGTACGCCGAGGCCGCCCCATGCCGGTACACCAATTCACCACCGCTGTGCCCGACCTGATACCCCGCGAACATCAACCCGGCCGCGGCGAAGACGGTGACCGCCCGTGCCGCCGACCCCGCCCGATTCCGGAGCAGCCCAACCGCCACCAGCCCAGCCATCGCCACCGACAGCAGCAGGAACCGCTCGGCGGCCTCGGCATGAGCATCCATGGCCTGTTCCGACACCACCTTCTCGACCCGCTCCTCCTGGCCCTCGCCGGTTTCGACCGCGACCCAGGCGGAGAGGGCCAACGCCACGGCAAACGCCGTCGGCACCAGCCAAGCCCTGGTGGATTGGGCCCCCCGCCGGATGGCCCACAGCGCCACCCCGGCCGAGATCGGCAACAGGACCATCAAGACGATCGGAAAGTGGACCAGCGCGGGGTGGAGCGGGTTCGGCAGCATGGGAAACCTCCTCGAGAGTTGGCGTTCGGCTGACTTCGCTGCCACGTTAGGGACCGGGCTCGGAGTCCACAATCCGACATCCGCCATCCGCGGTCGATTCGAGCAGATTTCCGGGGTATCCGACACTTGCCGGAGGCAGGAATGGCCGAGAACGACGCCGCGAACTCACTGGACCGCCCGCTAGTGATGATGTTGGTCGTCATCGCCCTCGGCGGTGCCGTCGATTTGATCCTGGACGCGCCCACGAAGTGGCGCTCGGCGCACGTCGCCTATGAACTTTCCCTTATCGTCGGGGCGTTGGCTACCGCGGGTTGGCTGTGGCGCCGCTGGCGGCGCGCCGAGCGGGACACGGTCCGGCTCGAGGGTCTCGTGGCCGAGCGGCAGGCCGAACGAGACGAGTGGCGCCGGAATGCCGAGGAGGCGCTAGCCGGGCTGGCCGTAGCGATCGACCGCCAACTCGATGCCTGGCGGCTCACGCCGGCGGAGCGCGAGGTGGTCGTCGCCCTCCTCACCGGGAAAAGTCACAAGGAGATCGCGGCGGCGAGCGGGCGAAGCGAACGAACGGTGCGCCAGCATGCCGCGGCGGCCTACGAGAAGGCCGGTCTCAGCGGGCGGGCGGAGTTGGCGGCGTTCTTCTTGAGAGACCTTCCGTTGGCAGGGCGTCCCGCCTCAACCGGCGGCCGACTGAACCCCTGATGGTCGGCCGCCTTCGAACGGCCGTTGGCGCCGCAGTGCCCAGCCCAAGTAGACCACGATGCCGATATTGGCCACCAACGCCACCGCCGGTCCGATGCTCACGCGTCGGACCAACGCGAGGACCTCGAACGGTACGTACACCAGTCCGGTTACCACGCCAAGCCACTCGGCCCATCGTTTGGCGTGCCAGAGGCCGACGGCCTCAGTGAGACGAATGACGGAGTAAATCAGCGCCCCCAGAGCGATGAGCCGAAGCCAACCCGGGGTCGCTCGGGTGGCGATCTGTAGAAAGATCTGAGGGTAGTGGTGGGCCGGGTTCAGGTGCAGATGCTCGAGCAGTCGTTCGGCGATGGCCTCAGCGTCCCGGTTCACCAACAGCAGCAATCCCGATCCGGCAGCGAGGACGAGGAGGCCTTTCCCGGCCTCGAAGAGCGCTACGGTTCGGAGGCCAAGGCGGCGACGGTGTTCAGCGGAGGGAAGCACGACCCCAATCTCGACGCGCCGGCCCGCCGGCGCCAGGGAAGGGGAGCTCGACCGTGGTCCTGGTGCCGGCTCCATCCAACTCCGGGCACTCGGCGAACCGCGCTGATCACCGAGGACCGCCGCCGGTGATTCGGTTGTACCGGGCCAGGATCGCCCGAACCTGGTCGTGCGGAATCGCCCAGGATCGCCGGTAGTCGGCCCCGTCCATCGTTTCGGCCGCCATCAAGGCGTTCAAGATCGCTTCTTCAGTGGCCTCCACCGTCGCCGTAAAGACCGGGTCCATCAAACCCGAGCCGAGTCGCTGCATGGTCGGCGCCGGCAAGGTGGACCGGGCGCTGTTGCCCCAGTCGATGCCCCGGTTGGCGGTCGAGAAGGCGATGAAGATGTCGCCCGACCCGTTGCCGTTGTTGGACCCCATCCGCCCCATGCCTAACGCCACCCGCCGGACCACCCGCTTCAGTTGGTCGGGGGAGAGGGGCGCGTCGGTCGCGACGGCGATGATGATCGACCCTTGCTCGGGCTCCTCGGCGGGTTGGTCCGAGGGCGCCGGGTTCGTGGCGCAGACCGGGAGCGGTTTGCCGTCGAAGGCCGTGACCGGGGGGTCGATCCGCTGGACCACACACGGGTCGACGCCGGTCACTTCCCGGCCCACGGGGATCCCCGCGATCCGGAGTTGGCTCCGGGTGCCGTAGTTGCATTGGACCAGAACCCCGACCATGAAGCCGCCCTCGGCGGCGGCGAGTTTCCGGGAGGCCGTGCCGGTGCCGCCTTTGAATCCGTGACAGTTCATGCCGGTCCCGCCACCGATGTTCCCCTCGGCTACCGGCCCGGCCTTCGCGTTCTCGAGGGCTTGAAACGCATGCTCGGCCTTCACGTGGAGGCCCTTCATGTCGTTCAGGCCGCCGTCGGAGGTTTCCGCCACGACCGGATACCAGAACGGGCCCGGGGCGTTGCGCTTGACCATCCAGTCGACCACCGCGTCGCGGACGGTGCCGACGCTCAACGTGTTGGTGATCATGATCGGGGTCTCGAGGACGCCGACTTCCTCGATCCAGTGGGTCCCGGTCATGTCGCCGTTGCCGTTGCCGGCGTAGAACGCGGCGAAGACCGGTTCGAGGGTGGCTTTGCCCCGCGGCAGGATCGCGGTCACGCCGGTCCGTACCGGTCCCTGACCGATGACCCGTTTCCCGCTGCCTTTGATCAGGGTCACGAAGCCGACCTCGACCCCGGCCACGTCGGTGATGGCGTTCAACGGTCCGGGGGTCCCGTCGAGCGGAATCCCGAGATCGCGGGCCCGGGGCTTCGACTGGGCGTGGATCGCGAGGGGAGCCGCGAATGCCGCAATCGCGGAAAGAGCGGCGACGAACTGGAGAGCGGGCCGGGTCATGTCAGGGCTCCTGGGTCAGGTGGTCCGACCAACGGTTTTATGGAGACTGCTGCGCGCCATCAAGGCGCCGACCAACGTCAGGATCCCGCCCAGCGTGAGGGCGGCGCCTGGGAAATAGAAGGGAGCGTCCGGTCCGGTGAACCATGAAAACGTGTTGGCCATGAGGGGCGGCCCGACGATCGACGTCAGACTCAGCAAACTGGTCAGCGCGCCCTGCAACTCACCTTGTTCGTTCGGCGGTACTTGGCCGGAGATCAGTCCCTGAATCGCCGGCCCGGCAATTCCGCCCAGACAGTACACGACCGTGAAGGCGAACATCATCCAGGTGGCCGTGGCCGCGGCATAGAGGAAGAAACCGAGGCTGTACACGCCGAGCCCCAGGTAGACGCTTCGGACCTGGCCGAGGGCAGGGATGATGATCCGGATCAATCCCCCTTGGACGATCCCGACCGCGAGTCCGACCATGGCGATCGAGAGTCCCACCATCCGTTCGTTCCAATGGAACTTTTCGATGGTGTAGAACGACCAGTTGCTCTGGACCGAATGGACGGCGATCTGCAGCAGGACCAGCGAGCCGACCAAGCCCAAGATGACGGGATACTTCTGGAGGTTCTTGAGCGATGCCAGCGAATTGGCCCGCTTCCAATCGAACGGGCGCCGATGCTCCTGCCCGAGCGATTCCGGAAGGACGAAGTAGCCGTAGAGCCAGTTCACCAGTGCCAGGATGGCCGAGGCGATGAATGGGACCCGGGCGCCGAAGGGCCCGAGCAGCCCGCCGATCAGCGGGCCCAGGATGAAGCCCATGCCGAAGACCGCGCCGATCATCCCGAAATTCTGGGCTCGCTTCTCGGGCGGCGACACATCGGCGATGTAGGCGGAGGCGGTGGTGAACGACGCCCCCATGATGCCGGCGATGATCCGGCTCAGGAACAGCCACCAGATGGTCGGGGCCACGGCCATGAAGATGTAGTCGAGCCCGAATCCGAACAGCGACGCCAGCAGGACCGGCCGGCGGCCGAACCGGTCACTCAAGCCCCCCATGATCGGGGCAAACAGGAACTGCATCGCCGCATAGGAAAAGGTCATCCAGCCGCCCCACCGGGCGGCGTCGCTCATCGTGCCGTTGGTCAGGTGGGTGATCAACTTCGGCATGACGGGGATGATGATGCCGAGCCCCGTCACGTCGATCAATAACGTGACCAGAATGAAGCCAAGAGCAGGCGTCCGCTTGGACGACATGGCAGAGTCTCTCGAATGGGGGGCGACGGCATCCACCGCGGGGCGGCCGGCGCGAATAATAGACGGATTCCGTCCGGACGCTACGCCACCCAGCGGGAACGGCGGTAGATTCTACCGCCATGAACTCAGATCGTTGGCTCAGTGCCGCCACCCTGCTCCTGGCGCTGGTGGCGGCTCCCACCGCCGGCGCCGCCCAGGTGGGCGCCCGACCGGATCCGACGTACCTCCGCACCCATTATCAGAAGCGCGAAGTCATGATTCCGATGCGGGACGGCGTCAAGTTGTTCACGGCGATCTACGCCCCGCGGGAACCAGGGCGGGCTGCGCCGATCTTGCTGACCCGGACGCCGTATAGCGCCGCGCCCTACGGGCCGGCCGGCTATCCCCGGTTCATGGGCCCGGGCCCCGGCTTTGCCGCGGGCCGCTGGGTCTTCGTGACCCAGGACGTTCGGGGCCGGTATCACTCCGAAGGGCAATTCGTCCACATGACGCCGCACCGGGCTGTCAAGCGAGGTCCGGGCGATGTCGACGAGAGCACCGATACCTACGACACGATCGACTGGCTGGTCAAGAACGTGCCGGACAACAACGGCCGAGTCGGCCTTTGGGGGATTTCATACGGCGGGTTCTTCGCGGCGGCCGGCGCGATCGAGGCCCATCCCGCGCTCAAGGCCGTCTCTCCCCAGGCCCCGCAGACGGACTGGTTCCTGGGCGACGATACCCACCACAACGGGGCCTTCTTCCTGACCTCGACGTTCAACTTCATGGCCGCCTGTGGCCGGAAGGGCACCGGAACCTCGATGTCCTGCGGCCAACCGTTCGATTTCGGCACCACCGACGGCTACCAGTTCTTCCTCAACTTGGGCCCGCTCGCCAACGCCGAAACCAAGTACTTCAAGGGCGAGGTGCCCGGCTGGACCGAGATGATGGAGCATGGCACCTACGACTCGCTCTGGCAGTCGCGGAACATCCTCCGGCATGTCAAGAACATCACGCCGGCGGTCCTGACGGTCGGTGGGTTGTACGACGCCAACAACTACTATGGGGCGCTCCGCTTGTTCGAAGCGATCGAGCGCCAGAGTCCGGCCACCGACAACGCGATCGTGATCGGCCCGTGGTATCACGGGCAATGGGCCCGCGACCCGGGGGCCGCGGTGGGCCAATTGACGTTCGGCGCCAACACCTCGGAGCACTACCAAAACAACATCCTCCGCCCGTTCTTCGAGGCCCACCTCCAGGGCGCCGGGCCGGCCAAACATCCCAAAGCCTACGTCTTCGAAACCGGGACCAACCGGTGGCGAACCTTCGACACCTGGCCCCCCAAGGAAGCCGCCTCCCGGTCGATCTACCTCGGCGCCGGGAAGACGCTGTCGTTCGAGGCGCCTCGGCCGACCGCCGGTGAGCCGTTCGAGGAATGGGTCACCGACCCCTCGAAACCGGTGTCGTTCGTCCCGGGCCTGAGTACCGACATGGACCCCGACTACATGGCCCAGGACCAGCGCTTCGGGGACGGCCGGCCCGATGTGGTCACCTACCGCGGCAACGTCCTCACCGAGGACCTGACCGTCTCGGGTCCGGTGAGCCCAACCCTCTTCGTTTCGAGCACCGGTACCGACGGCGACTGGGTTGTTAAATTGATCGACGTCCACCCGGATGGGTTCCAGGAGTTGGTCCGGGGCGATGTGGTCCGGGCCAAGTTTCGAAAGAGTTTCGAGCATCCGGAGCCGCTGGTCCCGGGGCAGGTAACGCAGCTCGACTTCGTGATGCCCGACGTGTTGCACACCTTTCGGCGCGGTCACCGGCTCTTGGTGCAAGTGCAGGGGAGTTGGTTTCCGCTGGTCGACCGGAACCCGCAGGCGTTCGTCGATATCTATCGGGCCAAGGAATCGGATTTCCAGAAGGCGAGCCAGCGGGTGTACCGGACCCCGACCGAGAGTTCCCGGATCATCGTGAATGTGTTGCCGTCGCGGCCGATTCCTTAGAGGAGGGACCATGAGCCTGAGAACCCCCGGCTTCGCCGCGCTTGCGATGATCGCGATTGGTTGCGCCGACCGGCCCACGCCAGATACCGTGGTCGCCGATTCGGCCGTCGTCGTTGCTCCCGCGTTGCCGCCTGGGGAGGGAATTCTCCCGGTGCCCGACGGGCGGGTGTGGTATCGCAAAGTCGGAGCCGGCGCGGGAATCCCGGTCATTCTGCTCCACGGCGGGCCAGGCTACTCGAGTTACTATCTCAAATTGTTCGAGAAGCTCGGCGACGACCGGACGGTAGTCCGGTACGATCAAAGCGGCTCCGGCAAATCCGGCACCCTGACCGATACCACCAAGATGAACGTGGCCCGCTTCGTCGCCGAGCTCGATTCGCTTCGGCGCCACTTCGGATTCGAGAAGATCCACATCTTGGGTCACTCGTGGGGCACCATCCTCGGCTTCGAGTACTACCGGGCCCATCCCGAGCGGGTGGCCAGCCTGACCCTGGCCAGCCCCGCGCTCGATTTCCCGGCGTGGGCCAAGAACGCCAAGGCGCTGCTCAAGACGATCTCCGACTCCGGTCGGCGGGCGGTCGCCGAGGCGGAAAAGAGCGGGAACTACGCAACGCCCGCGTACGAGGCGGCCAACGGAGAGTTCTGGGCCAAGTACGTAATGCGGAGTTCCCCCGCGGCGGTCCAGGCCGATCTCGACAGTGTCCTCACGCAGGTCAACACCGCGACCTATGGCTACATGCAAGGTCCGAGTGAGTTCACGATCGTCGGCACCCTCAAGGATTACGACGCGACGCCCCATTTCAAGAGCGTCGCGGTGCCGGTGCTGTTTACCGTGGGCGAGTTTGATGAGGCCAACCCGGCGTTAGTTCGGCGTCAGGCGGCGCTGGTGCCCGGCGCCAAGGTCGAGGTCATCAAGGGCGCCGCTCATGTCACGCCCTGGGACGGGCCCGACCAGAGTCTGGCGGTCGTGAGGGCTTTCCTTCGCACCGCCGACGCGGCGCCGAAGTAGCCTCGATCCATGGGTTCGACCCCGGAGCAACTGAATACGGCGTTCGCGGGCCGGTACCGGGTCGAGCGGGTGCTCGGCGTCGGGGGGATGGCCACCGTCTACGCCGCCCGGGACGCCAAACACGATCGCACGGTGGCTCTCAAGATCCTCCACCCCGAAATCGCCGCGGTGGTAGGGGAGCGGTTTCTCCGGGAAGTCCGGGTCACGGCGCAATTCTCCCACCCCGGCATCCTCGGGCTGATCGACTCGGGCACGATCGAGGTCGATCAGGTCGCGCTCCCCTATTACGTCATGCCGGTCGTGGAGGGGGAATCCCTTCGCCAGCGCCTCACCCGGGAACGCATCCTGCCGGCCGCCACTGCCGTCTCGCTGGCCCGTCAAGTCGCCCTCGCCCTCGGGTATGCCCACGAACGCGGCGTCGTTCATCGCGATATCAAGCCGGAGAACATTTTGCTGGTCGGCGATCATGCGGTGGTCGCAGATTTTGGGATTGCCAAGGCCGTCACCGAAACCACCGGCGCGACGCTCACGGCCCAGGGTAGCCAGATCGGGACTCCGTCCTACATGAGTCCCGAACAGGCTTCGGGTGAGGAAGACGTGGGACCCCGGTCGGACATCTTCTCGCTCGGCGTCGTTCTGTATGAGCTGCTCGCCGGCGAGCTTCCGTTCGGCGGGGCCACGGTGCAAAGCCAGATTGCCCGGCGCCTCCATGAAACGCCGGTGCCGGTCCGGGTCCTTCGCCCGGAAATCCCCGAGGCCCTCGACCGGGTGGTCAGCCGGGCCCTGGCCCGCCACCCGGTGGATCGGTATCCCACCGCGCAAGCGATGGCCGACGCGCTGGGTCAGGCCCTGGTGACCCCCGCCGCGCCGAAGCGGGGCGCGGGTCTGCTGATCGGATTCGTCGGAGTCGTCGGCATCCTTGCCGCCGGCCTTTGGTGGACCGTCACCAACCGCGGCGAGGGTGACCGGGTGGTCGCGCGGTCGATCGTGGTGCTCCCGTTCGCCAACGTGGGCGGAGACCCGAACAACGAGTACTACGCCGACGGCATGGCCGACGAGGTGGCCGGGTCGTTGGCCCGGCTCAGCGGCCTCCGGGTGGCGGCTCGGAGTTCCGCGTTCCAGTACAAGGGGCGGAACGTAGCGGCGCGCCAGATCGGGGCCGAGCTCGGGGTCGGCGCCGTCGTCGAAGGCTCGGTGCGCCGGATGGGTGACCAGGTGGTGATTACCGCCCAGTTGGTGAGCGCCGATGACGGGCTGACACTTTGGAACGAAAGCTACGAGCGGGCCGCCGACCAAGTCTTCACGGTCCAGAACGAGATCGCGGCCGCGATCGGCCGGACCCTTCGGATCGGCGTCATTGGTGGGGCAGCTGGTCCTGGGACCACCAACCGCCGGGCGTACGAGGCGTTCCTGCAGGGCCGTTGGCACTGGAGCAAACGGGACCAGGCCGGATTTGAACAGGCCACTCGGTACTTCGAGGAAGCCATTGCCGCCGATTCAGGTTTTGCCAAGGCCTGGGCCGGGCTGGGCGACGCCTACAGTCTCCGGGCCGGGTTCGGCTACCTCAGCGTGGCCGACGGTTTTGCCCGAGGCCGGGCGGCCGCCAACCGGGCGGTGGCCTTGGACAGTACCCTCGCCGACGCTCACACGGCCCTCGGGTTCATCAATCTGTTTTACGACTGGGATTGGGATGCGGCGCGCCGCCGTCTGGAAACGGCACTCCGGCTCGATCCGAGTTACGGTGAGGCCCGGCTGTTCTATGGCTGGTGGCTGGTGGCCATCGGGCGGCCGGCCGAGGCGGTCGATTCACTCCAAGCCGCCGTTCGCGACGAGCCCGTCTCGCTCATTCTCAATGCCCGCCTCGGCACGATGCTGATGCTGGCCGGGCGGTACCCGGAGGCGGAGCGGCAAGTGGTGCACGCCAGCGAGCTGGCCGCGACCTACTTGCCGCCCCGGCTCGATCTGGCCAGGCTCCTCGCGGTACGAGGCCAGTTTGATTCCGCGGCCGCCATCGGGGCGGCAATGCCCGAACGCGTCGGGGCGTATGGCAGCGGCGTCGTCGGCTATGCGCTGGCCCGGGGCGGCCGCCGGGCCGAGGCCCTGGCGGAAATCGCCCGGCTGTCCGCCGGCCCGCTCACCGCCACCACCTCATCGCTCGGGGTGGCCCAGACGTACGGGGCGTTAGGCGATCTCGATCGGGCGTTCCAGTGGTTGGACCGGGCCTACCAGGAACGCGACTGGGCGTTGTTCTTTTGCCGCCACGACCCGCTCCTCGAACCGCTCCGCCGGGATCCCCGGTGGGCCGCGTTCGTTGCCCGAATGAACTATCCGCCGATCTGAAAACCGACCGGAACAATCCTCACGGCAAGACCTTCCTGGCGGCGAAATCGCCAGGCCGCGGACCCGGCCGGAGCCGCCATCCGGCCTTGAGCTCGAGCCGCCAGCCGTTACCCTCGATCGTGGTTGCCGCGGAATCGACCGCGGGGGGAGCCGGAACTCGGACCTCGCGGTTGCTCGGTGCCACCAGCGCCCCTCCGTGGTCCACCGCAAGGGCGCCCCAATCCGCTTCGAACGCACCGGTTGGGTAGACCGTGCCGGCCTCACCGAGCGGGAACAGGTTGTTCGGGTCAAAGCTCCGCGACAGCCCGTCCGCCGCGAGGACAATGACCGGTCCGTCGATCAACCGGGCCCGGTAGTCCCCGGCGAATCGCGTCCGGGTGTTGGCTCGTTCAGTTTCGAACTCGGCCAGGCTCTCGCCCCCGTAACGAGGGGCGGCGGTTGCGACGGAGGCCGCGACGTCGGGAGGCGGCGTGAAGCCGACGGCCGCCGCGAGTGGTCCCGACATTCCGGTCGTTCGGACGTCGCGTTTCCAGCGAGCGGCGTAGCGGTCGAGGAGGAGCCCGAGGAGCGGACCGGTTCCGTAGCCGAGTGAGCGGACGTACGTGGCGCGGCTTTCGAACTCGGCCGCGGCCTTCCCGGCTTCGGCCACCGAATGGCCGATGGCCGCCAGCGCCAGTTTGGTGCCGGTGTACTCCGCCAGGCCCTCCTGAATCTCGAGCGACCGTTCCAGGCTGTCGGCCCCCGGGTAGATCTGGTACCGCCGAGCCCGAAAGAGCAGGGCATCGCGGATGGCGCGGCGAGCGTCGGGGTCCGGCGACTGAAGGGCCGCTGCGAGGGCCCGGAGTTCGAGGCGCAGGAGATAGCGGCCGTCGCGGTCGTCGAGATGGGCGTTGATCGCGTCAGGGGCGTTGAGATCGAGCTCGGGCTGAATCCGGTGGAACGCCTCATGGACGAGCAGCCGGATTCGCAGAAACCGGTCGTCGGGGAGCGGGAGTCGGACCGTCGACCAGAATTGGCCGCCCCAATCGGTGGCGGTGTTGGCGACCCGCATCCCCTCGGGAACCCGCCCGATCCACAGCGAGCGCTCTCGCGTGAATTGCCCGGCCGGCGGAGAAGCCGTCGCCACCGCGAATCCGGTCCCGCCGTCGACCGCAATGAGAGGGCCGCAGAGTGAACGGCCCCAGAGCCGGCCGGAGTCGAGCCGACAGGCCGAGAGAAACTCCCGGACGCCGGTGACCGCGGGCGCCCGGTCGGCCGGAGTCTGGGCTCCGGCGATTGATGGTGGTCCCGCCACGAGGTGCGGCAGCAACAGCAAGAAACCACCGGGAACGGCCCGGGCCATAGGGATACCTCTCAATCGGTACTTTGGAGTGGCGGTGCTGGCGAAGGGGATGCGCGGGACCGTAGACTAGTCGCGGGCCCGCTAGTTCCGGGCGTGGTGCAAGACCTCGGGTCCGGCGGCGCCAAGATTGTGGACACCGTAGATCGCGGCCGGCACGATCTGTCGTTGGCCGAGCCACCGCGCGAAAAATCGGTTCATGGTGGCACGCCCCGAGGGGGGAAAGGGACCATTCGGTTCGAAGGTCTCCCTGAAATATCCGCAACTCGACGGCGCTGCTCCCGGCCGACCCGGGCGCAGTCCGGGTTGCCACTCGCTGGAATGGCCTCGAGCCCGGGGTGGCTCGCCGGTGCCTCGATCAGGATCGCGAAGTCGGCGAATTCGACGAGCGACGATTGGAACCCGTCGACCGCGATGAGGTGGACGCCCGGCGCGAGGCCGGCCGGCGGCGCAGTTGATGGAAAGGTCGTGTCGGCCCGCGAGTTCTACTACGTACTCGACGGCCACCAGCCGATGGCGGGCGTCGAACTCCAAAGTGAGGGTGGTCTGGTCCCGGAGGGTCGCCGCGACGACTTGGTGGCGGCGCTGGGCTGGCGGGGCGCGAAGCGGGACTGACGGCGACGCGAGCTCGCTGAGCAACAAATGAGTGACGCGACGCATCAAGCGTTGGCGGTCGGCTTCGGGCGTCGGCCAACCGCATTCGGGCAACGCCGGCATTCCAGTCGACCAGGCCCGAGGAATCCGCGCCGGAGATGAACCGCCGCCAGCGGAGGCTCCGGTCATTGCGCGCGGTCTTCCGTTCCCAGGCCACGCGCCCGAGCGACCGAGCCACCGCCACGGTCTCGCGATGATTCCGCCGCGTGGGTGCCTCGGGCGACAATCCTTGAAACGCCGCGGTCAGGTTTTCCCGCCCATGACCGTCTACGACCCAGTGATCGAGCGCCCAGACGGCTGCTGCCACTGAGCACCTCGATGGCTTGATCGAGCACGCGACGCGGGTTCGGTGCAACCGGCGCCGCGAGCGCCAACTGAAGACAGAGAATCGCGATCGGCAGGGTTGACGGCCCATGGCTCGAGGCAAGATCGTTCAAGCCGGATAGAGCTGAAGCCCGCAAGATGGACCCCGGATCGTCGCCTTGTTGGCCGCGCCAGGCCAAAGCCGGCGAAGGAGACTAAGTCACATGACGGTGTATCGGACCGCTCTGACCACCAGAGGTACCGGCACGCTTGCGCTCCTGTCCGGCCTGGTGGGGGCGACGAGCGTGGCGGGCACTCACCAGGACACCACCCGCACGGTGGCCCAATCGCCGCACCCGCAGGCGCCGTCCGTCGGTTTGGGTCACATGGTGTACGACGCGAACCGGCGGCGTCTCCTGGTGCTCGCTGCACCACGGCAGGCAGAGAGAGAAGAGCTGTGGGAGTGGGAAGGCGAACGCTGGGTCTTGATCCCGAGCACCGGCCCGATGGCTCGCCAGCTCGGAGCGGCCGCGTATGACTCGCGGCGCCAGCGGCTGGTGCTCCACGGTGGCTTCGGGCTCACCGATCGGGAGGATCGTCGGGGTGATACGTGGGAATGGGACGGGTCCAACTGGCACCAGATGAGTGATGCGAGCATCGGTACTCGCGATCACCACCGGATGGTGTACGATGAGGCTCGCGGGCGGACGGTGCTGTATGGGGGAGTCAAGGCCGGAGAGCGTCTGGAAAGAGCAACGTGGGAATGGGACGGCAACACGTGGCGCCAGGTCTCGTTGGAAGGTCCGGGGGGCCGCGCCCACTTCCCTATGGCCTACGATGATGTGCGTAAACAGGTCGTACTCTTCGGCGGGATGGGCGAAGGCTACCAATACCACAACGACACCTGGGGCTGGGACGGCACCACTTGGCGAAAGCTCAGTGAGGCCGGACCTTCCCGACGTTCGCACCTGAGCATGGCCTTCGATCGGCAAGCGGGCGTTATGGTGCTATTTGGGGGCCTGGCCGAGGGAAAACCGGATTCGGCGCTCGCCGACACCTGGTTGTGGGATGGGAGGCGGTGGAAGGAGATACCGGCGCCCGGCCCGCCCAAGCGCGCCGGTCATGTCATGAGCTATGATGCCAGCCGCGGCAGGGTCGTGTTGTTCGGCGGTGGCTCGTGGGACGGTAGGGTATCGACCCGGTACAGCGACATGTGGGAGTGGGACGGCAACCGATGGTCGAGGCGGCCGGAGAGTCGCTGATGGTGGAGGTCCCGTCGTTCCAACGCCGACGGCCCCTCAGCCAGCGATCAATGGCGTCACCCGGCGCCAGGCAATACGGCCAGATGAATGCCCCAGGGTGGCGGCTACGTGACGTCAGCTCGCCATCACGTACCGGCACCCGGCTTCCTGGGCCCGAAGGGCCCCGAAAATCCCGTTCGGCTGGAGAATCACACCCGGGATCATCAATTCGAGCGCCCGGGTCCGCGCGGCGGCCCCTTCGAGCTTCTCCTTCGACCGGACTCGGCTTACGACCATGCCGAAGGCCCAATTGCACGCGAGGACCACGCCGCCCGATGCCAAGAACGACTCGATCTTGTACTTCGCGCCGGGTCCCGTGGCCGGGGCGCCTCCGGTGCTGATCGGGTTGGCCTTGGACCACTTCTTCCCTTTTTCGTCCCGGAGCTTGAGCTCCTTGCCGATTTCGTAGCTTTCCCAATAGGCGTTGTTCATGATCAACGGAATGGCGGAATGGCGGAACACGATGACCGGAGACATCTCGGTGCGCTCGGCGCCATAGACGTCCTTATACATGTCGCACCACGCCACCGCCCGGAACAGCGCCGACCCCTCGGCGGGCTCCGGAGAATCGAACACCGCCCGGTATTTTCCCGTCAGCCGTTCAGTCCAACTCATGTCCCATTTGTCGGTGACCGGGGCGGCGTGCTCGCCGGGGTCGCGGGGCAAGGTGGGCTCGAAGAGGCTGGGGAAACCGGCGGCGCCGAGGAGTGAGGTGCCGCCAACCCAGCCAAGAAAACGACGTCGCGGGTGTTCCATCGCGTTCAGTCCTTGTAAGAGTCGTACACTTTCTGAGAAAGTAGCATGCCGCTTGCAAGCGGGGTAGCCAAACTGGAGGCACGACCGGATGATCGATCGGCGGTGGATCAGTCTGGCGGCGGGTTTGGCGCTCGGCTGCGGATCAGGGGCGGATGTCCCGGGAACGCGACAAGACGGCCAATGGGTCTGGTCCTCGGCCGACTCAGTGGTGCTGGCATCCAAACGGACGGGCCGGGTCAATCCGATGCCCGGCGTGTGGGTGGCCACGATCTGGGCGCCGCCCGGGGGCGACTCGCTCCGCCAAACCCTCGCCTTGCCGCCTACCACCGGCGGGCCCGGCCCCGTCGCGGCGGTCGTCCGATTCGACCCCTCGCTCCACCCCTGGTGGGCCGGCCGCCGCGATGCCGACATCGCCGACCAAATCGACCGCCGGCTTGAGGCCCTGATGGAGCTGCTCGACCGTTCCGGGGTGCCAATCGCCGAGATCCAACTCGACTACGACTGTCCGGTTCGGCTGCTGCCTAACTGGGCCCGCGTCCTTCGCCACCTCCACCGTTCGTCCCTGGCCGGCCGGTCGGTGTGGATGACGAGCCTGGTCGCCCACCAGCGGGATCCGGGTTTCGGCCGCAGGATGCGAGGCGCCGTCGACGGCCAGATCGTCCAGCTCTTCGACACCGGCGAGGAACCCACTGCCGACCGCCTGGCCGAACTGGCCCGGCTCCTCCCGCGCCAGGCGCTCCCGTTTCGAATCGGATTGGGGGCGTTCAACCGGAAGAGCCGGGCCGGCATCACGACGCAGCAGACC
>JANMHX010000130.1:0-3604 GCA_031375485.1 Gemmatimonadota bacterium
CCATCAGCGCCGCAGCGAACCCGAAACCATTTCTATCAGCGAAACAATCGTCGGGGAATTCCGGATGGCCCCCGCGAGGACGCTGCTCCCCTCGCTGTTGCTGCTTCCGCTCGTCCCACTTTGGATCGCGGCGATGATCCAGGCCGGGCTATCGGCGGTCATCCTCCGGGAGGAACGGGACTTCGAAGGGCGGCTCCTCTCGGCGCTGACTCGGGCCAGCGACGTGGCGTTCCAACAACTCACCGATCAGGCGCTCCATCGGCGGGTGCCGACGCCGTTCATTCCGGTGGTCCGCTTCTGTCTCGATCATGCCGCAAGTGCTCCCCGGGTGGAGGTGATTGCCCGGACGGTCGGGATGAGCAGCAAGGCCCTCGCGGCGCAGCTCAAACGGGCCGGGATGCCGCCGGTCAGCTCCCTGGTGATGTGGGGTAAGGCGTTGGTGGCGGCTTATCGGTTGGAGAAAACGACCGAATCGGTGGCGGTGATTGCCCGCTCGCTGGGGTTCGCGTCGGGTTCGGCCCTTCGGCGCCTGCTGAAGCGCTGTTCCAATGAGCCGCCCCAGTCGATTCGAGCGTCCGGCGGGTTTGGCTGGGTGCTTCGGTGCTTCGAACGCCAGCTGACGAAGGGCGGCAGGCTCTGATCAGCGAGCCGCCCGGTCAGAGTCCTCAGACATCAAGATTGCTGACGTACTTCGCGTTCTGCTCGATGAACTGCCGCCGGGGTTCCACCTCGTCGCCCATCAATTCCTCGAACAGGCGCGACGCTTCCACCACGTCTTCGAGCGTGACTCGGAGAATGGTCCGCTTCTCGGGATCCATGGTGGTGTTCCATAGTTGCCCCGGGTTCATCTCGCCGAGGCCCTTGTAGCGCTGGACGTTGACGTTGGCTTTGCCCTCGGGGCCGGCCAACCGTTTGATGTACTCGTCCCGCTCCACCTCGGTATAGGCGTAAAACTCTTCCTTGCCCCGGGCCACTCGGTACAGGGGTGGCTGGGCAATGTAGATGTAGCCGGCATCGATCAACTCCGGCATCTGGCGGAAGAAGAACGTCAGCAGCAGCGTCCGGATGTGAGCGCCGTCGATATCGGCGTCGGTCATCAGGATGATCTTATGGTACCGGGCATCTTCGAGTTTGAAATCATCCTTCACGCCACAGCCGATGGCGGTGATCATCGCCCGGATTTCTTCATTGCCGAGGATCCGGTCGATCCGGGCTCGCTCCACGTTCAGGATCTTGCCGCGAAGCGGCAGGATGGCCTGATGCGAACGATCGCGGCCCTGCTTGGCACTGCCGCCGGCTGAATCGCCCTCCACCAAGTAGATCTCGCAGAGCGCGGGATCGTCCAGCGAACAATCGGCCAACTTGCCGGGCAACACCGCGTTCTCCAGGCCGGACTTCTTCCGGACCAAGTCGCGGGCCTTCCGGGCCGCCTCGCGGGCCCGGGCGGCGCTCACGGCCTTCTCGATAATGGCCCGGGCCACCGCCGGATACTCCTCGAGGTAGTTGCCGAGATGCTCGTTGACGGCCGACTTGACCACGCCTTCGACTTCCGAGTTCCCGAGCTTGGTCTTGGTTTGACCCTCGAACTGGGGCTCTCGCACTTTGACGTGCAGGACGCAGGTCAGGCCTTCACGAATGTCTTCGCCCGACAGGCCGAAATCCTCTTTCTTGAGGTGGCCGCCCTTCTTCGCGTAATCGTTGATCGTGCGGGTCAGCGCGGCCCGAAATCCGGTGAGGTGGGTTCCGCCTTCGTGGGTGTTGATGTTGTTCACGAAGGTGAAGGTGTTTTCGTTGTAGCCGTCCTCGTATTGCAGGGCCAGATCTACGTCGACATCGTTCAAGGTGGCGCTGAACGACACCACTTTCGGGTGGATCGGCTTCTTGTTCCGGTTGAGCCACTCCACGAACTGGATCAACCCGCCCTTGGCGAAGAAGGTCTCGTCCTGGGCCGGTTGTTTGCGCTCGTCCCGGAGCGTGATCGTGACGCCCTTGTTGAGAAACGCCAACTGCCGAAGCCGGTCGGCCAGGGTGTTGTGATTGTATTCGAGGACGGTGAAGATCTCGGGGTCGGGCTTGAAGGTCACCGTCGTGCCGGTGCCCTTGGCCTTGCCGACGACGTTCAACTTCTTGGTCGTTTGGCCCCGAACGAACGCCATGTGATAGCGCTTGCCGTCCCGGTCGACGAAGACCTCGAGTTGCTCCGAGAGCGCATTCACGACCGACACGCCGACGCCGTGGAGGCCGCCGGAGACCTTGTAGTTCGACTTGTCGAACTTGCCGCCCGCGTGGAGTACGGTCAGCGCCAGTTCAACCCCGGGAATCTTCTCCGTCGGGTGGATGTCGACCGGAATGCCGCGCCCGTTGTCGGAGACGGTGATCCCGTTGTTCGCATGAATGGTGACGGCGATCTCGTCGCAATGACCGGCCAGCGCCTCGTCGATCGAGTTATCGACCACCTCGTACACCAAGTGGTGGAGGCCGTTCTCGCTCGTCGATCCGATGTACATGCCGGGGCGCTTGCGAACCGCCTCCAGTCCCTTCAGGACCTGGATCGAGTCCGCGCCGTAATCGCCGTTGCCGTTGGTCGGCTTGTCCGCATTGGCCATGAAAGTCCGTCGGTTATTCGTTCATTCCCACGATACAGCGAAGATCGCGAATCTTGCCGTCACGGTCCTGGTTCAGCCGGGCCAAGATCCGCGGGGCCATCAAACTCAGTTCGGCGGCCCAGGGCGACGAGCGCACCCGGACCCACAACAGGCCGTCGGCCGTCACGGCCTCGGCGCGGGCATTGGCCGCGACCCGCTCGCCGACCACTTCCGCCCACCGCTCCACCGCACCGGCCAAGTCGAGCCGCTTGGTCAGGCCCTTCTTTCCCAGATACGCATCGAGGGCACTGCTCAACGTTTCGGGCCGCTTCTTTTCCCTCATGCCGGTTGCCACTCCATCCGCGCGCCGATCGTGCCCCGCTCGACCCGGTAAATCGGCAAATCCAGGCCGTCGGGCAACTCGTCCTGCCGGGGTGCCGTCACGAACACCTGAATCGCGGATCCCAGCCGAAGCCGGCTGGCCAGCCGTTCCTGGCGATCCCGGTCGAGCTCCGCGAAGACATCGTCGAGGAGCAGCGCCGGCGCATCGCCGTGGGCCGATTCGAACGTGTCGCGCTCGCAAAGCTTGAGCGCGATCGCGGCCGTTCGTTGCTGCCCGGTCGACCCGGCGACCCGGAGCGGCACGCCGTCGAGATCGAGCGTCAGGTCGTCGCGGTGCGGCCCGGCGTGGGTCGCTCCGAGGGCCAGGTCCCGCTTCCGGTTGGCCGCGAAGGCCGCCGGCCAGGCGTCCGGTTCGGCCAACTCGGCCTTCCCGCGGTATCGAAGCGTGACCGGCATGGCTTCGCCGAGCGCAACGCAGGCGGCACTCCACGCCGGGCCGAATTTCAGAACCCAGGCCAGCCGGGCCGTGACCACCGCGGCTCCGAACCGGGCCACCGCGGGGTCAAAGGCCGCGGCGATCTCGGGCTCGGCCCGGCGAAGGGCGGCATTCCGCTGCTCCAGCGCCGCCCGATAGTGGCGGAGGGCCCGGAGGTACCCGGGATCGGCCAGGGCCAGGG
>JANMHX010000298.1:0-7631 GCA_031375485.1 Gemmatimonadota bacterium
TGGTGCGGGCGCGTAGGCGTACGGCCCCGCGGCGACATTGCCCGCCGGTTGCCAAATCGTCGGGCCGGTCCCAAGGCTGTGGACCGTGGTCCGGCTCTGTTCATTGCCGAGCGCATCGGTGGTGAACGTTTCGGTGACCCCGTAGACTTGGCTTTGGCCCCAGAGCCCGCTCCAGGCCTGGTGCAAGACGCTCTTGGTCAGGTAGCCCAGGCCCGAATAGGTCGCCGTGGTTTGCTCCAGGAACCGTGCCGCATCGCCTCCGGTCTTCATCTTCCCGCGGCCATCGAACGTGAACGTCGCGTTACGGATGGTGGCCGCTGGGAGCCCGGGGAACGCGCCGGCCACGCCAACCAGCTGATCCCCGGTGAGATCGCCGTCGTCGTTGTAGCCAAACGTGCGGACGACCGACCCTGGGTAGCCGACGGTCAGGAGCTCTCCGCTGGGTTTGTAGCCGAGGTTGAACGCGTTGCCCGCTAGGTCGGTGACGCTCGTCAACCGGCCGCCCCCGGTGGCGGGGTCGTAGTCATACTGCACCGGGGCGCCCGCGAAGATCGCCGGCACGGTCATCGTCTTCCGGCGGTTGTTCTTGTCGTAGGTATAGCCGACCAGATACGTGTGTCCGTAGGTATTGCAGGCGCCGTTCACGTTGCGGATCTTGAGGGTCTCATTGTCGATCCGACCGCTCGCATGGATCGACCGCTGAACCTCGGCATCGCAATTCCGCGCCAATTTGATCTGCCCGCCTGGGGCGTAGTCGAACACCTCGGCGTCGGCCGCCGCGGTGTACCCGTAGGGAAGGGTGCCCGGGAACCGAATGGTGGGCATCGTCGTGGTGTGGGCGGCCCCGGCCTTCGTAAGGAACGATCGCGTGAGGAGGCGATTCAATCCGTCGTACCCCATCCCGGTCACCGCGTCCCCGCGTGGCGTGGTGAGGCTCACCAGGTTGCCGGCCGGATCATACCCGCGCGTTTCCGTGCCCCCACCCGCCTTGGTGGCCGTCGTCGCCCGGCCCAGGAGGTCGTACGTCCAACCGTCGCTCAGCGACCCGATCCCCTTGGGGTCCGGCGAGAACGTCCGCCCGGCCGCGAGGGGCCGCCCCTCGAGATCGTGCGGGGTGAGGAGGGTGATCTGTTCGCCTTTGGCCGCCGTGATGCTGGTCGAGTCCTGGTTCCAGAGGTTGTAGATCAGGCTTTGCGTTTGCAGTTGGTCCCGGGCGGCGTCAACATCACTGAGGATGCTGGCGGGCCGTCCAGCATTGTCCTTCGACGCATACGTGGTCTTCCGGTTCAACGAGGACAACACCGAATCGGCGTTGCCTTGGGCATCATAGTAGATTCGCTGAGCCGCCGTCCCGGGGTAGGTGACCGTGCTCAAGAGGCCCGTGTCGTAGCCAAACACGATCTGCGAACTCACGCCCCGACTGTCTTGTTGGGTGTCGCGATTGCCGTTGGTGCCGTTCACCCCATACACGGTGAAGTCGGCCTCGGGCGGATCAATCCGGGTCACCTGGTCGAACACTGCGTCGTAGGTGAACGTGGTCGCGAGCGTCGTGACGCTTTGGTCCGTCAGGTGCCACAAGCGCCCCCGGCTGTCATAGTCGGCCACAAGGACCTGGCCACTCACCGTGGTGAGTTTGGTCACCGCGCCCGCGAAGGTACCATTGAGCCGTTCGATCAGGGTGAGTTGATTGAGCGCATCCTTGACCTTGAACGGGGCGCCGAATTGGTTGGTCCAGATCACGGTCGAGTCCAGAACGTCTTGACGGGGGCCGTCGATGCCAGTGGTGACAGTCACCGTGTCCACACTCGTAGCGAACCGGGCCCCGCGGCTCTCGGCCGGCGTCAGACTCACGATGACCGAGTCGGTGAGCGGGAGCCCGCTGCCGACGGGATGCCGACCCGATCGGGTGACGTGGTGGAGAGAGTCGAGCTTGAACTGGACCACGGCTCCGACCCGATCGGTTCGCGAAACGATCAGCCCGGATGCCGCGCCCGGATATCCGAAGGTGACGGCCTTGGTGTCGGCGTCGACGATCGTGCTGACGCGATTCACCCCGCCGCCGGTGAGATTGACCGTGGTCGTTCGATTGAGCGCATCCGTCATCGTGACCTGATTGGCCGGGTACGCGAGGGTGAACGACCGGGTCCCGCTCTTCATCGGGAGATCGATCCCGATCAAGTTGTCGGTCGTTCCCGAATACCGAAAGACGGTGGTGTGCCCGACCCGATTCACGGTCCGCACGTGGCGACCCAGGTCGTCGAACACCACCTTCGTCCCCTCGCGCAGGAACCGCGTATACTCGACCGGAGCAGCGTTGGTCTTTTTGAGGGTGTCCGGATAGTTCACCGCCGGTGCCGCCCACCGGTCGGTGCCGGCGGCCGAGTACTGTCGGACGCTGCCATCACCCCCGGTCCAAACCATGGTGGCAATATTGAGGCGTTCGAGCCCGTCCAACCACCAGCCTCGGCCGAAGGCGCTCGCCTGTCGGTTGACGACGGCCACGGATTGCGCGGTGACGGCCGGTAAGGTGTCAACCGGCGTGTTGTACACCGTGTACACCCGGACCGTGTAGGTGACGACAGTGGTTCCCACAGTTTGGTTGGTGGTGTCCCGGACCCGGATGAGGCGCGGCACGCCAACTGTCCATTGGGTCCCGGGCCACGACGCCCGGCCCCGTACCGTTGAGCCGACGAGCAGGGTCGCCCGGATCGAGTCGGGTACGATGGTCGCCGCCGGCAAGGTCACCATCACCGCGACCTGCGGTGCTGGCTCAGCGTGCGCCGTGTTGTAGATCAGAATCGGTGCGCGCCCCTTGCTCATCGTCCGAACGCTCGGCAGAACGTGGACCACCCGAAGGTCCCCGCACTCCGCGGCCGCCCCCTGACCCATAGCCACCGCCACGCATTGTTCGCGGGGCACCGTAGGGCCGGGATTCCATCGGGCGACGCTGACGACCGGGGCTTGCCGAACCGCCCCGACGACCGACACGTTGGTCGTACCCGTCGCGATCAGCACGGCCTGGTAACGTGCCTGCAGGGCGACCGTTCCACTGGCTGGGATGGCCCCAGTGTTGTACGTCACAGTGACATTCGTTGGTACGTTGATCGGCAAGTTCACGAGTTGGGTCGGGCTGGCCTGGCAGGCCGTGAGGGTGCCGCCGCAGACACCCGTGACATCGAATGTCGCCACAACCGGCCCGGTGTTCGTCACGGTGTAGCTCAGACTCTGGCCCATGGAGTTGGTCAGCACGGTGGTGGACACCGTCACGGGAATAACGGCCGCATTCACCACGCGTACGTCGACAAAACCGGAGTTTTGCGTGGCGGGCAGGGCGCTATGGGTTGCGGTCAGGGTCACCCGACCCGTGGCCGCGCCCGCCAGGCCGCTGGTGAAATTGACGACCACGTTTTGCGCCACATTGTTGGCCGCAAGCGTGATTGAAGGCAAGGTCGGCGGACACCCGTTTGCGGCCGGGGCCGTGCAAGCGGCGACGAGGTTGTAAGTCGCCGGTACCGCACCGGTGGCCTGGGTCACGGCAAATGTTTGGGACGAGGCAGCGCTTGGTGGCCGGACAAGCAGCGCCCCGCCAATAGGCGTGACGGTGACCGTGGCCGTCGGAGGCGCCGTCACGGTCACGTTGATGGTGCCGATGTCCAGGGTCACGCCGCCGTATTTCGCCGTGACGGTGATGACACCAGCACCGGCGGTGTCTGTGGCAAATGTCACGGCGACGCTCTGGCCCAATCCCGGAATTGGGTTGACGGTTGGGCTACTCAGGCTGCAAGTCTTGACTGGAGCGGTACACCCGACGATGAGGTCGAAAACGGCTCCCACCGGGCCATTGTTTGTGATCGTGAACGTCGCTGTTTGACCCGTCAGGCTTGGGCCCACCGTCTGGCTGCCGGGATGCGGGGCAACCGCGGCGTTGGGCATCGAGACTGTAGCAGACCCTTGGTCCAGAGCGGTGCCATTGTAGCTAGCGGTGGCAGTCATGGTGCCCGCCGTCCCAGCGGCAAGGGTGTTGTACGTCACCGTCGCCGTGCCGGACGCGCCGGCCACGCCGGCCGAGTCCAAGGCCAACGCCGTGGGACTGATGCTGCACCCCGACACACCGGTGGCCGGACAGGTGAAAGCGACTGCGTAGGTGCCGGCCGCCCGGCTGGTATTGGTCACGGCGAAGGCCTGGGTCGTGCCCGTGAGGTTGGGCGCCTTCGTAATCGCGGCCCCGTCCGGTGTTACACTAGCCCCCGGGTTGACGGTGGTCTCGTCCCACTTCCCGACGTTCGAAACCCCAGCGGGATTGACCGATGTGACGGTGAGCTGGACGCTCCCGGTTCCCGCGGCCCCCACATCGAAAGAGGCGGTGACATTCTTCGAATCGCCCGCGGCGATGATCCCCACGGCGCCGCAAGTGACATTGCTGACGTTGCCGAGCCCGACACAGGTCCGACTGAATTGCGCGTCGATGGTCCCGTTGTTGATCACGGTGAAGCCAACGGTGTTCCCAGTCGAATTCGCCAGCCGGATCTTGGGATCGGGGTGGCTCCCGTTGTCGGGCGCCACCTGGACGCTGAGTTGCGCTCCGGCCCGTTGCAGCGGCGCGAGCACCAGCAGGACGAGCAACCATCGGGCGGATCGAGCCATGCGGCCCCCAAAATTGCAGAGGTCAGCCACCCCGTCCGACGCGATCAGTCGCGGTGAGCGTTCGAAGCTCCGGAACCCAAAGGCGGAAGAAGTCAACGTAACGCCCGGACCATTAAGCCAGGATCAAGACGGCCGGTGCCCGCCCCACTCAGATAAGCAAGGTTTTTTCCTAACTTGTTCTCCGACGGTCCGAACCCGAGATTGTCCGGTACCACCTGAGGAGGGTGGCAGCATGCGAGCGCTGATTGTGGAGGACGACCGGGACCTCGGCAGTTTGCTCCGCCGCCAGCTTCGCCAGGAGGGGTTTGTGGTGGACCTGGCCGGCTCCCGAGCGGCTGGTTCAGCCCTCGCCGCGGCGACGGGCTACGAGCTCGTGTTGATCGACTGGAATCTGCCGGATGGATCAGGCCTCGACATCCTCGCCGCGTATCGGGGCGCCGGGCATTCCGGGAGCGCCGTCATCATCACCGCCCGCAGCACCGTTGAGGACCTGGTCTTGGGCCTCGAAGCGGGCGCCGACGACATCCTCACCAAGCCGTTCGATTGGCGCGAACTCAGGGCCCGGGTTCGTGCGCTGTTTCGCCGCGCTCGTCCTTGGGCCCGGGAGGTGTACCGGACCGGCGACCTCGTGGTCGACTGCGACCACCGAACGGCCACGGTTCGGGCGAAAATCATTTGCCTGACCCCAAAGGAATGGCACGTGCTTCGTTTGCTGGTTCGCCAGCCTGGCCGAGTGGTCTCGCGGGCGGAGCTGGTGGCTCAGGCCTGGGATGACAATCACGAGCCGGAGGGCCACGCGCTCAACGTTCACATTTGCAATCTACGGTCAAAGTTTGAGGCGCTTGGCTCCGACGTTGCCATCCTTGCCTGGCGTGGCGCCGGTTTCCAACTCCTGGCGCCCAAAACGCAATGAGCGCCGCGGCATCACCGCGGCGCTCATTGGAGAAATTAGGGGAAGGAACCGGTCAGGCCGGCGGACGCTCACGGGGCCGCCGAGGTGCGTCGTTGCTCCGCGGCTGCGCCGGGGGCGGCGCACTCTGCCGCGGGGGATCAACCCGGGGGGGCGGATTGTTCCGAGGACCGTCGTTGTTCCGGGGCCGGTCATCGTTCCGGGGCCGCTCCCGAACTTCCGGCCGGCTCTCGCGCGGCTCCACTCGCCGGCCGTTGTCGTTCCCGCCATCGGTGGCCCGACGAGCCGGCCGGTCGCCGAAATCCACCGGGCCCCGAGGAGTGCCCCGGTCCCGTTCGACAATCGGTCCTCGTTCTTCAACCGTCGGCGAACGGCGACCGCGGGGCCGGTCCATATCAACGTTGGGCGTGACCCGGTCGCCGGACGGCCGGCCACCGAAGACCCGATCGCCATCGGCAGGACGACCCTGAGGCGTCCGGGGCCGATAGTCGATGACCGGACGACGGCCTCCGCCACCGAGGGAGCCGCCGCCAAACGATCCCGATCGGCCGGGGGCGGCGTTGCCGGTGTTGTCGTTGCCGCGCCGAACGATGGTGTAGCCCCGCGGCCGGCCGGCCAGCACCGGGTACCGGGCAACGGACCCGCCGTAGTAGCGCGGATTCCGGTACCCATTGCGGCCCCACCCACCATAGCCCCAACCGCCGCCGTATCCGTACCCGCCGTATCCGTAGTCATTGTACCCGTAATAGCCGGAACCATAGCCGCCGTACCACCCACCCACCGGGTAGGAGCGGCACCCGAACAGGCTCGGGCGGTTCCAAGGATCGCAATAGTAGTCGTCGAAGTACCCGTAGGGCCGGGGATGCCACCAGTTGTTGGCCACCGTTACGGAGCGATACCCGTAGACGCGGTAGTCCAGGACGTCGTAGTCAAAGCCCCGGTTGGTGGAGATCCGCTGGAGCAGTTCGGTGATGTCGGATTCGGGATCGCGGGAGTTGTCGCCGATCGAGATCCGGTCGTAGTCCCAGTTGCCCCCGACCTCGATGTCGTCGAAGCGGAACGGGTCGGCGGACACCGAGGCGTAAATCAGTCCGTCTCCGTCGCGACCCACGACAAAGGATTCGCGATCGCCGCGGCCCCGGACCTCGTAACGGCGGCCACCCCTGACGAAGTTGTCTTCGCGGGGATCGACCGGGAACAAGACCCGGAGGCGGCCTTCGGTGTCATAGTTGAAAACCAGGAGGTAGCCGTCGTCGCGCGATTCGACCTGGACCTGGGCTCGCTCACCTTCGCGGAACTGACGGCTGTTGTTGATCCAGATTCGGATCGGAGGGGCCGCGGCATCGATTGAGGCCGAAGCCACCGGAATCGAATCGCCGCCGGTGAACAGCGCGCTGGCCAACCAAAGAACGGGCATCATGAGGAACCTCCGCGCAACGACTAGTGGGGCTTGGACACAATGACGGCTACCCAGCATATCGAGTTTCGTGCCATCCAGATCGAAGCGGCCAACCAACATAGCCACAACGACTTACAGTTTTTCAAACCGGACATTGCCCTGTCCTAGCCGGGGGACACCTGAACCCGCCAGGCGACACCACTCCCCCAATATCACGGTTAGCCGTTCCGGTGCCAATACATTCGCATTTCGGTGATTGCCTCGCCCTCGGTTTCGCAGAACAGTGCCCCCCGGGCCTCCACCCATTCCCCGGTCCGGCGGCGGCGAAAGACCACTTTGAACTCGGTCGAGAACCAGGGACCGACCGTATACAACTCACCCGTGGTGACGGTGATCTCGGATTGGTTGTAGGGGACGTCGGCCCAGTACCGGCGGATCGCATCCTTCCCGGTGTGGGGTGGGGCAAACGGGGTCTCGATGAAGACGGCGTTGTCGCTGTAGACCGAGAGGATTTTGTCGAGATCGGCCTTGGACCAGCCTTTGGCGAAGGTGTCGATCAGGTGGCGGGGGCTTGGTTGGGGTTCGGTCATGGTGAATATTAGCTCGGCACTCGGCGGCTCGGCACTCGGCACTCGGCGGGGGGATAGGCGGATGATTGGGAGGGAGCAGGTGGTTTTG